>NZ_JBVIHP010000017.1:0-189236 GCF_055570235.1 Streptomyces sp. NPDC031274
CGCCAGTTGTCCCGGGGCGCGAAGGGCGGTTTGGGGGGCGAGGACTCCCCCCTTCCTTTTGTCCGGGGAGCGGGGGGGGGCCCCCATCCCGGCACGGGGGGGGGCCCCTCCCCTCGTCGTCATCTCTCTGTACTACTCCGGGAGCGTGGCCCGGATCGCGGAGATGTCGAACTGCAGCCGGACCTTCTCGCTCACCATGGCGCCACCCGTCTCGAGGCGCTGGTTGTAGACCAGGCCCCAATCGGTGCGGTCGATGGTGGTGGTCCCGTCGAAACCGGCCCTCTCGAAGCCGAACGGGTCCACGACCGAGCCGAGGTAGTCGAGTTGCAGCTCGACGGGCCGGGTGACACCCCGGATGGTCAGCTCCCCGGCCATGCGGAAGGTCTCGCCGCCCTCATGGACCGTGGAGGTGCTGCGGAACGTCATCTCCGGGTGGCGGCGCGCGTCGAAGAAATCGGCGCCTATGAGGTGCGTGTCCCGCTGTTCCACACCGGAGTCGACGCTGGCGACCTTGATGACGATCTCGGCCCGCGATGCGGAGGGCCGGGCACCGTCGAAGTACAGCGAGCTGTCGTAGTCGGCGAAGGCACCTCGCACCGTCGTGACCATCGCGTGCCGTACGGAGAACCCGATGCGACTGTGCGGGCGGTCGATGGTCCACTGCCCGGTCAGCGCACGGAGCGCCGGATCGAGCGCGGCATCGCCCGCCGCTGGGAGAGGCGAACCGGGGCCCATTGACGGCGTCGGCTCGAGGGTCGCGGTCTGGCGACGGCTGAAGATACCCATGATGCGTCGTCTCCTTGGATTTGATCACTCCGTGTTATCACGCTGTTGACAGATGCCGCTCAGCAAGATGGGAGGTCTCGTCCGGGTTCCATGGCACTGACTGCAAAGATGCACAAGATCGGCACGGATGTGGAGGCACGAGTGGATCACCTGGTGTCACTGAGGGTCACAGCGGCGCCGGTCCGCATGCGGACGGCTGTGCCGGGTACCAGGCTGAGCTCGATGACCTGCTGATCGGAATGGAGTCGCTGCATGACCGGCGAGGGCGGAGGGCAGGGTGTGGAAGCCGCGGCCCAGGGGCGGTTCGAGCGTGCGCGGCGATGGTGGCAGCGGGCGCGGGGGATCCCCGGCTACGAGCGGCACACGCTGCTCCTGGTCCTCAAGAGCACGTTGGCCGCGACCTTGTCCTGGGTGGTCTCCTACTACCTGCTCGACGCACCGTCCCCGGCGTTCGCCCCGTTCTCCGCGGTGCTGATCATGCAGGTGACGGTGTACCAGTCCCTGCTGCAGTCGCTGCGCTACCTGGCGGCGGTGATGGTCGGCGTGGCCATGGTCGCGGTCCTGGGGTTCCTGGGCGGACCCGATCTGCTGACGTTCGTCCTTGTCGCGCTGGTGGGCCTGTCCATCGGGCGCTGGCCCGCGCTCGGCGCGCAGAGGGCGCAGGTCCCCACCGCGGCGTTCTTCGCCTTCGCCACCTATGCCTCCGCCACGTCCACGACCGAAAAGGCCACCCAGCTCGGGCAGATCATCCTGCTGGTCCTCATCGGCTGCGCCATCGGCGTCGTCGTCAATGTCACGGTGGCCCCACCGATGCGCTACCGCAGCGCCGAGCACGGGATCCGCTCGCTGTCCACCGCTCTGGGCGAGCTGGTGAGCGACATGTATCCGGTGCTGCGCGAGGGGAAGTTGGACGAGGAGAACTGTCGGCAGTGGCGCTGGAGAGCCGAGCAGACCGGAGGGCTGATCACACAGGCGCGGGACGGTCTCCGTACCGCGCAGGAGAGCCTCTACTTCAATCCGCGCCGCCTGCTGCGCAGATATCGGGGCCGGACTTCCTTCGAGGGGTACGGAGCGGTCCTCGGAGCCCTCGAACGTTCGCTGTACCAAGTGGGGTCGCTGACGCGCAGCCTGCACCGGTGGCACGAGGAGGAAGGGGACCGGCACGACGACCTGGCCTTCCTCAAGGGCTACGCCGACTTCCTTGAGACCCTCACGAAGATCGCCCAGGTGCTCGGCGAGCTGGACGAGGACTCCCTCACCGAGCAGGCCCGACAGATGTGCCGTCTGGCCGACGAGGCCCAGGGCTGCTGTCGGAACGTGGCCGACGGAGCGAGCCGGGCGGGACTACCGCTGACCGACCCTGCTCGCCCGTACGGAGTGCTCGTCGTCGAGTCCAGCCGCCTCATGGAGGAGTTCCAGCACGTCTGCGACGCGCTTCAACGGCACGTCGATCAGAACGTGTGCCCCGGTTAGGGCTGATCCAAGTGGGAACCCCTCAGCACGGGATCACCACGAGCAGAGGTACAGGTGCCGGCAGATGGAAGTGACAGCCGCGGACGTCGGGTACGCCTGCGTGGGGATCGGCGCCCTGCTCGCCGCGGTCCTGCCCAGACTGGTGGCGCGGCAGCCGATGTCCATGCCGATGGTCTTTCTGGCCGTGGGGTTCTTCGTCTACCTGCTGCCGACCGGACTGCCCGATCTGGACCCCTACCAGCACCGGGCGTGGGTGGAGCACCTCACCGAGGTGATCGTGATCGTGGCCCTGATGGGGGCCGGTCTCGCGATCAACAGACCGTTCGGCCGCCGGTCCTGGTCCACCGCCTGGCGCCTCCTTGGCATCACCATGCCTCTGACCGTGGTGGCCACCGCCCTGGTCGCCTGGGGTCTTGTGGGCTGGCCGCCGGCCGTCGCCCTGCTCCTCGGCGCCGTTCTCGCACCGACCGACCCCGTGCTCGCCGCGGAGGTACGTGTCGGTGAGCCGACGGACGCCGAGAACGACGAGGACGAGGTGCGCTTCGCCCTCACCGGTGAAGCGGGCCTCAACGACGGTCTCGCTTTCCCGTTGGTCCTCGCGGCCCTCGCGATGTTCGCGGCGTCCGAAACGGGCTGGTCCGGCGAGTGGGTGGGCCACTGGCTGTGGAGCGACGTGGCGGTACGCGTCACGGTGGGCGTGGCGGTCGGCCTGCTGGTCGGCCGACTTCTCGGCTGGATGTTCTTCCGGGCGGGCTGGAAAGCGCTCCGTCTCTCCGAGCACAGGGAGGGTTTCGTCGCGCTCGCGGCGACCTTCATCTCGTACGGCCTCACGGAAGTGCTGCACGGTTACGGGTTCCTCGCCGTGTTCACGACGGCCTGCGCGATCCGGTCCGCCGAGCGCGCCCACGGGTACCAGGTGGTGATGCACACCTTCATGGAACAGGTGGAGCGGCTGCTCACGGCCGGTGTGCTGTTCCTCATCGGGGGGTTCATCGCCGGCGGCGGTCTTTCCGCCCTCACCCTGGGCAGCGCGATGACGGCCGTCCTCGTGCTGCTCGTGATCCGTCCGCTGACGGGCTGGCTGGCCCAGCTGCGGGGGAGGACCACCCTGAGGGAACGCGCGATGACCTCCTTCTTCGGCGTCCGGGGCATCGGGTCCGTCTTCTACCTGGCGTATGCGCTGGGGGAGGGGGAACTTCAGTCGTACGACGAGGAGTTGTGGGCGGTGGTGACGTTCATCGTCCTGCTGTCGGTGATCCTGCACGGGGCCGCGGCTTCGCCCGTGCTCAGGCGCCTGGACAGATCACCGCTGACGGCCGGGGAGCGGTGACGGGTCCTGTCCGTCCGGCGGGCACGGACGGCGTCGACCGGATCGAATGGCTCATCCAGATCGGCCTCGCGGCGCCGGCCGTCGCCGCGCTGAGCAGGGTGAAGCCACGCTCCTGATGGCAGTGCTCCGCCCCGGTCAGGCAGCGGCACCCGCATCCTCCCAGGGGCTGGGCCCGGTGCCGTCGAGCCAGGCATCCAGGTCCTCGCCGTTCACGCACACGATGCCGCACCGCTGCGCGTACTCAAGGGCGGGAGCGGTGAAGTCACTCGTCGTGACGAGCACCGCGATGTCGGCCTCGTGGACGGTGAAACAGGTCCCACCGAAGCGTTGCAGGTCCTGAGATCCGACCTTGTTGGCGTCACCGTAGCGCTTGCACTGGATGACGATGCGGAGCCCGTCGGACGTGATCGCCGTGACGTCCGCGCCCAAGTCGCCTGCGCCTCCGGCCACTTCGACCTCTTGGCAGTCGTCACGCGCGCACAGGTCGGCTATGGCGCGCTCGAAGCCGTCGGGATCGAGTTCGGCGTAGTCGGCCTGCTCGACGGGAGGATCGAGAACGCCGGTCGCTTCCTCCAGCGTCTGGGCGGCACGGCGCGCGTATCTCGCGGCGGAGACGCGGCGCCACCTGGACCGGCACAGGTACGCGGCAGTGATGCCCACCACGGCGAGAGAGCCGACCCACAGCGGGCGGCTCTCGACGACGCTCGCCGCGGTGCGGACCAGGAACACCAGAACGCACAGGACGATCGCGAGCAGAGCGAAGAACAGGGCAGTCCGGCGCAGATCGAAGCGCCGCTCACGGTCCATACGCTGAACCGGGCGCGAGGGTAAGGTCATTGCACTCCCTGCGGAGATCGACAACGAAGATCACTTGCCTCCGTGTGCCCAAGATCAACGCGCTTAAGAGCGGAGTACGTCAGCGCAGCAGACGCAGGAAGACATCGGCCGCGCCGTTGGTGTCGTCGGGTACGAGGTTTCCGGCGGGGGAGTCGAACACCACCGCGCCGCCGTCTTCGCTGACGCCGGTCCGCGGCCCTGGTGCGGTGTCCTCGGACACCGGCTCGCTCTCGTCGCTGATGAGGTGTACGTCGCCGGTCACCATGTCCCGCAGGAAGACGTCCGCACTGCTGTCGCCGTCCTCCTCGGGGGCGAGGTTGGAGGCGGCAGAGGTGAAGGCCGCGTAGCGCCCGTCCCGGCTCAGTGAGACGTCGTCGCTCTCGCCATTGGCCGGAGTGCCGTCCGGGGCGGCGCTGACAAGGCGTACACGCTTCGACTCGCGGTCGTAGAGGAAGACGTTGTGCGAGGCGGTCGGGGCCGGTCCCTCCGGGCTGAGTGCCCTGGAGGTCGAGGTGAACGCCACATAGCGGGCGTCACCGCTGAGGGCGGGGTCCCAGGACGGGGTCTTGCGGTTGTACTTGTGCGGGACGCTGATGAGTTCCGTGGTGCTCTTCTCCCGGTCGCGCAGGAAGATGTCCGTCGCGAGGGAGTGGTCCTCCACCCCGGCCAGGTCGGCGGTGTTGGAGGTGAAGGCGAGATACCGGCCACCGGAGTCGCCCGCGAACGCCGGGGCGAACGCGTCCCCTTCGCCCTGCTTGCCCTCGTTGGTGAGCTGCGCGAGCTCCGTGGTCTTCTTCTTGCGGTCGTAGAGGAAGACGTCGTCCCGCTTGTTGGCGTCCCCCGCGACGAGATCCTCGGCGCCCGAAGCGTAGGCGACGTAGCGGCCGTCGCCGCTGACCACGGGGTCGTACGTCAGGTGGCTGCGCAGCCCGTCGTAGGACGCGCCCGTGGGGCTGATCCGTGTGGTCCTACCGGTGTTCCGATCGTGCAGGAAGACGTCGTCGAGGTCGTTCGGGTCGCCGCCCACGAGATCGTCGGCGGTGGAGGTGAAGACCACATACCGCCCGTCGGGGCTGAGCGAGACCTCCCGTACGACACCGTGGCTCGCTTTTCCGCTGCTCTTGACGCTGACGCGCTCCGTCTTGCCGGTGCGCAGATCGCGGACGAAGGCGTCGGGAGTGCCGTTGGTGTCGTTCTCGACCAGGTTTCTGGACGCCGACACGAACGCGACGTAGTGACCGTCGGCGCTGATGGAGGGGTTCGTGGAAGCGGCGTTGCCCTGAACGCCTCCCGGACCGACGCTCAGCCGCTCGGTGCTCGGCGCGGCGGTGTCGGCGGACGCGCCCGCGGGTGCCAGGACGGTCACGGCGCAGAGGGCGGCGAGCACGGCGCTCGCGGCCGTCACGCGCTGATGAACGGTCATCGGTTCCTCCTGTGTCGAGCCCCGGCCGGTGCGAGCAGGCCGACCGGGGAAGGGGGCAGGCTCGCACCGGAGACCCCGGTCAGCAGTCTCTGCGGTGATCGGTCGTGACCAGGTGCACCGTAGGCGAGCGAACACCGAGAGACCCCGGGGGTCAATGCGTCGCGTGCCCTCCACGATGCGGATGCGTCGGTTGCATCAGTGGGGGCAGGTCGCTACGGCGGACTTTTGTGCCGTACTCGCGCGCGACGGGCAACCATCGGCGCGGGTGCGACATGCCTCAGACCAGCTCGGGTTGTGGTTCCGGCTTCGGTGCCGGTGCGGCTTTCGGCTCCCACAGCTTGGTGGTCCGCACGTATCCGTGGACCACTGAAATCATCGCCAGAATGAGAAGTGGACCGAAGACCCACGGGTGTTCGGCCATCTGCGTCGGCAGATAGCGATACGACACCAGGAGCAGAGCGAAGACCGTCGTGCCATAGGCGACCAGCTGGATTCCTGCCCGGTCCCAGCCACGGTCAAGGGCGCGCAGCGCCGCGTCGATCGTGAACGCGAACACCACACCGGCGATGAGGTCCACGCCGTAGTGGTAGCCGAATCCCAGCGTCGCGGAGAGCGTGGCGATCAGCCAGAACACCCCCGCGTATCGCAGAAGGCGTGGGCCCTTGCGGGAATGAATGAAGATCGTGGTGGCCCACGCCGTGTGCAGACTGGGCATACAGTTGCGCGGAGTGATCTCGTCGAAGGGTATGGCGTGTGGATTCGCGATCGGCGGTGGTGTGTGCGGCCACAGGTTGGCGAGGGCCCACTGCTCGCCACCGGTTCCGAAGGCGCCGGTGCCATAGGTGAAGATCGGCCCGACCACCGGGAAGATCATGTAGATGGCGGGACCGAGCAGGCCGATGACCAGAAAGGTGCGCACGAGATGGTGGCCCGGGAAGCGGCGCTCGACCGCCACGTTGCGCAGTTGGTAGAGCGCGACGATGACCGCGGCCACCGCGAGCTGGATGTAGACGTAGTCCAGGACATGGGCGCCGATCGAGCCGGTGGACGCGACCACCCGGCCCGCCAGCCATGACGGGTTGCCCAGCGCGTGGTCGGCGGTCGCCACGTACTGGTCGAGTACGGTCGGGCGGGTTTTCGACGTGATGAGCAGCCAGGTGTCACCGGTCTTGCGGCCGGCCACGAGCAGCAGGCTCAGCCCGACGCCCTTCAGGAGCAGGACGCGTTCCTGGCCGGTGCGGCGGGTGAGAGCGATGACCGCACAGGCCAAGATCACCCACAACGCGCCGTTGCCGAACATCATTTTGGCGTCGACAGCCCACCGCACCAGGAAGAAGACGATGTCGATCCCGACCGCGACACCGAGCGCGATGAATCGCTGCCGCCAGGTGAGCGCCACCATCATCAACGCCATACCGGCGTACAGCAGTGGCCCGGATTTGGGCGCGAAGATCACCTCTTGCGCCTGATTGGTGATCGGCCCCGCCACGCCGTAGTGGCGCGCCGCGATCTCCAGAGCGATGAGGAACCCGAGGGCCACCACGCTCACCGCGGTCCACAGCATCGCCCGTGGTTGACGCCACGCGACGAGCATTGTTCTGAAGTTTTCCCGCGAAAACATTCGAGATGCTATAGATATCAATGCTTCAGCCGATTTGTTAGGTGTCAGTTAAATAGCTCACTCTTCGTGCTAGATGGCATGGTTTTCTGGTGAAGGACGGCGATCACGGCACTCGTTGTGAGTTCGATCATGTTAGCGGAGTGATGCGGATGGGTTTCGCGGGTTACGTGTAAGTGACACCGCTCCTTGCCGGTCGGCTCTGCGATGGTGAAGTGATCGTTGAGACCTCACACTGGTGTTCTCGGGGCTGTCACGGAGGTAGCGCATGCCCCGCCCCGTCTGGTCCGGTGCGATCTCGTTCGGCCTGGTAACGATCCCGATCAAGGTTCTGCCCGCCACCGAGAACCACTCGATCTCGTTTCACCAGTACCACCTCGAGGACATGAGCCGGGTCCGCACGCGGAAGGTATGCGAGATCGACGGCAAGCAGCTGACGAGCGCCGAGATCGGCAAGGGTTACGAGGTCAGCAAGGACACGATCGTCGCGGTCACCGACGCCGAGCTCTACGCGATGCCGCTCCCGACCGCGAAGGCCATCGAGATCGCCGCGTTCGTGCCGTACGAGAGCGTGGACCCGATCCGCATCGGGGAGGGGTACTACCTCCAGGCCGACGGGCAGGTCGCCGCCAAGCCCTACACGCTCCTGCGCAAAGCCCTCGAACGGAACAGCAAGGCCGCCGTCGCCAAGTTCGCGTGGCACGGCAGGGAACGCCTCGGCCTGCTCCGGGTGCAGAGCGGTGTGATCCTGCTGCACGCCATGAAATGGGACGACGAGGTCAGGGATCCGCAGCAGCTGGCGCCCAAGGCGGTCGACGTGAGCGACGAGGAGATCGACAGGGCCGTACTCCTCATCGACTCCATGACCGCCGACGGCATCGCCGGTCAGGACTGGGCCACCGACCGCTACACAGAGGCCCTCGAGCAGCTCATCAACACAAAGGCAGGAGGAAAGAAGCCGCCCAAGCCGGACGAGGAGGAAGCACCGGCCGGTGGGCAGGTCCTGGACCTGATGGCGGCGCTCCAGGAGTCCGTGTCCAAGGCGCAGGCCGCCCGCGGCGAGAGCGGGGACAGCGGGGACAGCGGAAAAGATGCGACCGTCCACGAGATGCCGAAGAAGAGGGCCGCCAAGAAGACAACCGCGAAGAAGACCGCCGCCAAGAAGTCCACGGCGAAGAAGACGGCAGCCGGAAGAAAGACGGCACCGAAGAAGCGCGGGGCCTAAAGGGTTGTCCCGTCATGGTCTTCGAGTGGGTGCGCCCGTGACCGCCTCCGTGACCGCCTGCTGTCCGATCTGCTCGCCTATCCAGAGAGGGCGAGGTTGTGCAGGCGGGCGACTCCACTCATCGCGTGATGGAGGCCGTCGCCCCTCAAGCGGCAGTCGCGGAGGATCTTCCAGCTCTTCATGCGGGCGAAGGCGTGCTCGACGCGGGCACGGACCTGGCGATGGGAAGTGTTGTGCTCTTCCTTCCAGGCGGTCAGTTCGCCCTGCCCGCGCTCTCGGCGGTGCGGGATGACCAGGCCGGTGCCCCGGTAGCCGCCGTCGGCGATCACGGTGGTGCGGCCGACGGTCTCCCTGGTTCCGGCGCCACCTCGGCGAACGGGGCCGACGTCTCCACGATCAGGCGCCAGCCCGAACCGGTCGTGACGTGCGTGGCGACCGCCTCGCTGTCGATCATCCACACGTCCAGCGGGCCAGATGAAGCCCCCGCGCCGTGCGGGTGCCAAGAAGCGACCACGTGCTCAAGACGCCGCCCGACCAGGTACCCAGGACGTACACCAACCCCGTACAACGGGCACTCGCTCAGCCTTTTCGGCTGTACCGATGACCGTACCGTGAGGCAAACGCCCAGCTCGCGCCCACATACGGGGCGAGCCTCAGGGAGTGTCTTCCGGATCTCGCCAGCCGGCGCCGGCCGGACGGACGTCCAGCGGGACGCCGCCGACGCGGTAGCCGCGTTCGTCGAGCAGATGGCCGCTGAGCTTCATTGGCCAGAGGGCCACGGCCCGGTCGGTGATGTCCAGGCCGGGGGCGCGCTGGGCGAGTCGTATCTCGAAGCGCTGGGTGTCGGCGAGGGACTTCACCCAGGCCACGACGAGGACGTTGTTCCGGCCGGTGAGACCGGCGCACAGCCGTACCTCGCGGGCGCCGGTGAGGGAGCGGGAGACGCTCTCCAACTCCCCTGCGGCCACTCTCCCCCAGAGGATCACCGTGACGGGCCACTCCGACAGCGGGCGGGCGACCTCGCAACGGGGCTGGAGCATGCCGGCGGTGAAGAGCCGGCCGAGTCGGCGACGGACCGTGTCCGGGCTCGTTCCGCAGGCGTCGGCCAGGGCGCGGTAGGTGGCGCGGCCGTTCATGGACAGGGCGCCGACGAGGGCGTGGTCCAGGTCGGTGAGGGGGAAGACGGGGGTGTCGGCGCGAGGAGCGCCGGTTCCGGCGAGGCGGGCGATCTGGGTGCGGTCGAGGGCGCGCAGCCGCCAGCGGCTGCCCTCGGTGTAGACAGTGCTCGCGAGGTGGGTGCGGGTGGCGACGATGCCCTGCATCGCGCCGATGCCGCGGGTCACCCAGTGGGTGAGCGCGGCGAGGTCTGTGGCCATCACCGTGAGGAGGAGGTCGCGGTCTCCGCTGACGTGTTCGACGGCGGTGACGTGGGGCAGTTCGGCGAGGGCACGGGCGACGGTCAGCAGGCTGCCGCTGGCGCAGTCCACTTCGATGACGGCGAGCAGTCCCTGTCCCGTCGCGGCGAGGGCGGGCGACGGGGAGCAGCTGATCCAGGCGGCGCCGGTTTCGGTGAGCCGCTGCCAACGGCGGGCCACGGTGACGGCGTCGAGTCCGAGTACCGCGCCGATCTCGTTCCACCCGGCGCGTGGGGCGATCTGCAGCGCGTGCACCAAGGCCTGGTCCACGTCGTCGAGCGTCCGTACCGGCTCGTGCCCGGAATGCTGCGTCATTCGAAGCCTCTTGCGTGTTTCCTGCGATTCGGGCCGGTCGGACGGGCCAGGACTTCAGTCTTGCCGCACCGATGGCCGGAACCGTATCAGGAGGTTGACGCAGCATGTCCGTACTGGAACGCGCCAGGGAACTCCAGCCCGATCTCGTGCGGCTCCGCCGCTCGCTGCACCGTAAGCCGGAGCTCGGCCTCCGGCTGCCGCGTACACAGGAGAAGGTCCTCGCCGCGCTCGACGGTCTCCCTCTGGAGATCACGCTGGGCCGGGAGCTGACCTCGGTCACGGCCGTGCTGCGCGGTGGCCGCCCCGGCGGGGCGGTGCTGCTGCGGGGTGACATGGACGCGCTGCCGGTGGACGAGCTGACGGGGGTGGAGTACGCCTCCGAGACGCCGGGCCGGATGCACGGCTGCGGGCACGATCTGCACACCGCGGGGCTCGTCGGTGCGGCGACGCTGCTCGCGGACCGCCGGGAGAGCCTCCAGGGCGATGTGGTGTTCATGTTCCAGCCGGGCGAGGAGGGGTACAACGGCGCCGGTGCGATGATCGACGAGGGTGTCCTGGGTGCGGCGGGCAAGCCGCTCGACGCGGCCTTCGCCCTGCACGTCTCGGCCAACCGGCTGCCCGGCGGCTGGGTCGCGTCCCGGCCCGGCACGGTCATGACGGCGTCCGACGTCCTGCGGGTGACGGTGCGCGGCGAGGGCGGGCACGGTGCGGCTCCGCACCACGCCAAGGACCCGGTGCCGGCCGTCTGCGAGATGGTGACCGCGCTGCAGAACTGGGTGACGCGCACCTTCGACATCTTCGACCCGGTGGTGGTGACCGTCGGGCGGCTGCACGCCGGTACGCAGCACAACGTCATCCCGGACACGGCCGAGTTCGAGGCGACCGTACGCAGTTACTCCGAGGCCAACCACGAGCGGCTGGCCGAAGGGCTGCCGCGTCTGGTGCGCGGGATCGCGGCCGCGCACGGCCTGGAGGCGGAGGTGTCGTACGAGATGCAGTATCCGGTCACCGTCAACGAGCCGGGCGCGACGGCGTTCGCGCTGGACACGGCGCGCGAGTTGTTCGGCACGGGCGAGGTGTGGGAGGCACCGCGGCCCGCCAGCGGTTCGGAGGACTTCTCCCTCGTACTGAACAAGGTGCCCGGCGCGATGCTGCTGGTCGGCGCGGCGCCCGAAGGCGTGGACGTGGAGAAGGCGCCGCAGAACCACTCCCCGCGGGCGGTCTTCGACGACCGGGTGCTCCATCGCCAGGCGGCGCTGCTCAGCGAGCTCGCGGAGCAGCGGCTCGCCGCGGGGGCGTCGGCATGACGGCCTTGGGCGGGACGGAGGAAGTGGCCGCGCCCCGGGTGACCGCCGTGGTCGGCCTGCTCGTCGTCTTCGAGCTGGTCAGCGGATTCCTCCAGGGTTCCGCCCCGGCGCTGGTGCCGGCCGTGCAGGACTGGCGCTCCATCAGCGCGTCCCAGGCGCAGTGGTACATGGCGGTGCAGTTCCTCGCGGCCGCGGTCGCCGTGCCCGTGTTCGGGCGGCTCGGAGATCTGTACGGTCACCGTCGGCTGACCCGGATCGCGCTGGTCTGCGTCGCGGCGGGCACCGTCCTGGTGGCCCTCGCACCGAATCTGACGGTGCTCCTTGTGGGCCGTGCCCTGATGGGTCCGCTGGCGG
Source organism: Streptomyces sp. NPDC031274 (assembly GCF_055570235.1). Classification (NCBI taxonomy): domain Bacteria; kingdom Bacillati; phylum Actinomycetota; class Actinomycetes; order Kitasatosporales; family Streptomycetaceae; genus Streptomyces; species Streptomyces sp. NPDC031274. Next base: position 12,084 of record NZ_JBVIHP010000017.1, read on the forward strand.
CGCTGCTGCCGCTGGAGATCGGCCTCGTACGGGACCGGCTCGACCTGGAGGGCGGCCGGCAGGCGGTGGGACTTCTCGTGGGCGCGCTCACCCTCGGCTCGCTCCTCGGCCACGGCCTGGTGGGCCCCCTGCTCGAACTCACCGGCGGCGTCCGGGCCACGCTCGCGGTCCTCGCCGCGCTCGCGTGTGCCTGCCTTGCCCTGTCGTACTGCGCGATCCCGGAGTCACGGACCCGTGCGCCGGGCCGGATGGACTGGACGGGGGCGCTGCTGCTCGGGCTCTCGCTGCTGCTGTTCCTCGGTACGACGGCGCGCGGAGCGACCTGGGGCTGGACCTCTCCGCTCACCCTGGGCGGCCTCGTGCTCTCCCTGGCCCTGCTCACCTGGTGGGTCCGGCTCGAACGGGACCGGCCGCACGCCCTGGTCGACGTCCGGGCGGTGGCCCGCCGCCAGTCCGCGCCCTACTACGTCTCCGGCTTCCTCTTCGGCACGGTGATGCTGGGCGGGCAGGCGGTCGGCATCTCGTATCTGGCCGCGTCAACGGCCGACGAGGGCTACGGCTTCGGGCTCACCACCTGGGAGATCAGCGCGTGGGGCGCGGTGCCGCATGTGCTGGCCTTCGCCGGGGCGAGCCTCGTGGCCCGGGTCGCGGCCCGCACCGGGTACCGCCGTGTGCTGCTGCTCTCCTTCGCGCTGATGGCGGCAGGGAACGTGGGGCTGATCGCCGCACACACCGCTCTGCCCCTGTTCGCCCTGGCGTCCGCCGTCTCCGGCTTCGGCATGGGCCTGGCCCTGGGCGGCCTGCCCACGCTGATCGTGGAACGCAGCGCCACGGACCGGACGGCGAGTGCGACCGCCGTCTACAACAACCTGAAGACCCTGGGCGGCAGTGTCGCGGGCGCGGGTTCGGCTGTCGTCCTCGGCTCCCTCGTCGTCGAGGGCACGGAGGTCCCGGCGCTCTCCGCGTATCTGACGATCTGGGGGCTGAGCGCACTGCTGTGCGTGGGCGCTCTGGTCCTCCAGATACTGACGGGACGTGACGTGCAGGCTCCGGGTACGACGGGGGACCTCGCCTCCGGCGCGCGCACGACGGGCGGTACGGCCACGCCGGGCCCCACTCGGGCGGCTTGAACGCGACACTCCGCCGCGGTCCCTCGCCGCCCCGAAGACCACACACGCCAGTTCACCCCGAGCTGGTGGAGAGGGCGGGGCCCGGCGCCGAGGAGCACGCGGGCCGCGTGGCGAGGCCGCGTACCTGCTCGCTGACGCAGCGAGCGGGACCGCCAGGGGCCGACGCCCTGCCCTGGCCGGTGGCCAGCCGGCCGCGTTCGCCTGCCTCACCCTGGCCCCGCACCATCGCCCGCCTTGGCGCGACGATCCCTGAGACGTCGAAGATCTTTACGGGACAACCCTTCAGCCAGGACTCGGGCCCCCGGTGCAGATGCTGTGAAACTCGTGGACCCCAAGGGGCTGGAGCAGGGCGGCCGGAGTGCCTGGGATAACGTCCCTCTGACTTTGGGCAAGTGAGAGGGATGTAGTGCGGGTTCGGGTGCGTGGGTGGGGTGCCGGTCGGTGGGTCACGTTCGGGGTGATCACGGTCGGTACGTTGTTGATGGTCGGTGGGTTGATCGCGGTGGGGGTGTCGGTCTCCTTCCTGTCGGACGCCGAGCGTGCCCCGGGCACGGTGGTGTCGCTGGAGTGGCGGAACGACATCCACGGCGTATCCCGTAAGCAGCGGGCGAACGACGGGCCGACGGCGTACCCGGTCGTCGAGTTCACCTCGGCGGACGGCACGCCGAGGACGTTCCGGGGCTCGGCGGGCTCCAATCCGCCGTCGTACGAGAGGGGGGAGCGGGTCGAGGTGCTGTACCTCGCCGATTCGCCCGAGGACGCGCGGATCAACGGGTTCGCCTCACTGTGGCTGCTGCCGGTCGTCTTGGGTGGGATCGGCTTTGTGATGGCGGGAATCGGGACGGCCATTGAGGTGGTCAGGCGCAGGCGTTCTTAGGCGTCCCGTCCCCACGGTCGCGGCTTCTCCGGATTGCGGACCGCCCGGATCAGGGTGACGCGGACGGCACAGCGCCGCTTCTTGTTTCTGCGGATCGCGATCACCCTGCGGACCCTGACCATTTTCCTTCAAGCGGTCTCCGCCGGAGTGGTGTTGACCGCGTCTACGGAGAGGCGCTGCGCAGTGCGTCGGTCCATCTCCCCCTGGCCGTCCTGATGTTCGGACTGAGCGTGCCGGCGCCGGCGCGACGCTGAGGTCCGATACAGGGGCAGCGGCAACGCGCGCCGCCTCCCATCTCCTGAGCATGTACAGCTACAGTGCCTTGCCCCCACGGCACCATCAACTCCCCCCACGACTGCATCCCGAACTCCCGTACATCCGTACGTGGTTCCACCGGAAAGGGAACGCCAGCCGTGTCTCAACACCACCGTCTCAGACCGGCAGCTGTCGCCTCCGCGGCCGCTGTCGTCGTCCTCGCTCTCGGGTTCACCGGCACCGCGCACGCCGCCGCGCCCACCGCGGCCGCCACCAGCTCGGCAGGCAGCGTCAGCGACGACCCGGATCAGCCGGACAACCCCCTGTACGACGCCCCCGAGAACTTCCATGCCGACTCCGGGCGCGAGGCCGTCTCCCTCTCCTGGAGTTCGCTCTCCGCGGCCACCGCCTACGAGGTCTACCGCGCCGAGGCCGAGGGAACCGAGCCTGACGAGGTCGGCCCGTACACGCTGCTCGACACCGTGTCCACGGGTTCGTACGTGGACAGCGACGCCGACCCCGACGTCGAGTACGCCTACAAGGTCCGCGCCCTGGACGACGCCGGACACGTCTCGCCCTACACCGATCCCCGCCGCGGCACCCGGGACACCGTCGCGCCCTTCGCGCCGCGGGACCTCACCCGCACCGCCGAGGACGAGCGCGGTGTGACGCTGACGTGGCGCACCGGCGATTCGGACGCGGTGAAGTACGTGGTGTACCGCGCCGAGTCTCCCAACGCCCAGCGCGTCAAAGTCGGTTCGACGACGTCGCTGACCCTGCGTGACACGAAGGGTGAGCCAGGCCGCACGTACTCCTACGAGGTGCGGGGTGTCGATGCCGTCGGGAACGAGTCCGTGCCGTCGAACTACGTGATCGGCACCAGAACCGTCACCTCGGGTACAGCGCCCAAGGCCCCCACCCTCAAAAACGCCCAGCTCGTGGGCAAGCGGCTCACCCTGTCGTGGTCGCAGAGCCCGTACGTACCGATCTCCTCGTACACCGTCTACCGTTCCAAGACCTCCCCGGTCGACGTGACCGACCCGGCCAACCGCGTGGCCACCACGACACGTACCGAGTACACCGACACGGTGGGGGAGAGCGAGGGCGAGCGGGACTACTACTACGCCGTCGTCGCCACGTCCCAGCACTCCGTCGCCTCGCCCGCCTCCGCATCGGTGAAGCCGACGTACACGGAGCCGCGCCCGCCGGGCGCCACGCAGATCTACGAGGTCACACCGGGCGCGGGCAGCGTGCGGGTCAGCTGGTTCACTTCCCCGTCCGGCGGCGGCGCATCCGTGGCCGGTTATCGCGTCTACCGCTCCACGAAGCCCCAGGTCACCAAGGAGAACGCCGAGGTCAGTCACACCACGAGCGACTCGGAGTACCTGGACCGCGGCCTGACGGGTGGCACGAAGTACTACTACGCCGTCGCCGCCTACGACGAGGACGGCCTTGAAGCCGCCCTGTCGCCCGAGGTGTCGGCCACGCCGACTTCCTGACGGACGAGGGGCCGGGAGGCTGCCGCCGGCCTCCCGGCCTTGGCCCACTGCTGTCGGGAGAGGTCACGGTCGTGGCCGAGCGCGGGGCTGAAGGGGGTGGTGGCAGAGTGGAGGGGTCTGTTCCATCCCACGGAGGTAGTCCCCGCATGCGCCTGCTGCTCATACGTCACGGTCAGACCCCGTCCAACCTGAAGCACCTCCTGGACACCGGGGCGCCGGGGCCGGGTCTGACGCCGCTGGGGCACGAGCAGGCTGCCGCGCTGCCGGAGGCCCTGGCGGGGGAGAAGATCGAGGCCCTGTACGCCTCCACGCTGCGGCGCACCCAGTTGACCGCCGCGCCGCTGGCCGCCGCGACAGGTCTTGAGGTCCGGATCAGGGACGGGATCCGGGAGCTGATCGCCGGAGACCTGGAGATGCGCGGCGACGACGAGGCCGCCGCCCTCTACCTCGACACGGCCCTCGCCTGGTCCGGGGGCGACACCGAGCGCCGGATGCCCGGTGGCGAGACCGGCGTGGAGGCACTGGCGCGCTTCGATGCCGTCGTCGCCGATGCGGCCGCGACGGGAGTGGAGACGGTGGCCATGGTCAGCCACGGTGCCGCTATCCGGATGTGGGTGGCCGCCAGGGCCGCCAACGTCGACGTGGCGTACTCCGCCGGCCATCCGCTGGCCAACACGGGCGTGGTCATCCTCGAGGGATCACCCGACAAGGGCTGGCATGCCCTGGTGTGGGAGGGCCGCCCGCTGGGCCCGGAAGGAGACTCGCCCGAGGACAGCGGCCCGGCAGGGGAGGCGACGGTTCCGGCCGCCTGAAACTCCTCGGCGTTCAGGTAAGGGCGCGCCAGCCGTTCTCCAGGAGGTCGAAGGCGCGCGTGATGGCCTCGCGGGGGTCGTCGTGGCCGCGAGCGGCGCGCGGGGCTTCGAGTGCGAAGTGAGCCAGGGCGGTACAGGCGGGATCGTCCGCGGGCAGACCGCCCTCCTCGGCGATGACCCCGGCCAGGGCCGCGGTGTGGCGCAGCCACATGTTCTGGACGTAGTCACGCAGGGCCGGCGTGCCGTTGACCAGGTCGAAGAAGGCCGTGAAGCGGGCGTCGGCATCCGCGGCCGCCATGCGATGGAGCAAGGCGTGCCCGCACAGCGCCGCCGGGATGGACTGGCCGCGGGGCCGCTCGCGCACGGCGGCGAGCAGGCGGGCTTCCTGGGCGGCGTCCTCGTCGAGGACGAGGGCCTCCTTGACCGGGAAGTGCTTGAACAACGTCGTGGTGGACACGTCCGCGGCGTCCGCGATCTCCCGGATACCGACATCGTCGTATCCACGCTCCAGGAACAGACGTAGTGCCGCATCCGCGATGGCTTGGCGGGTTGCGGCCTTTTTGCGTTCGCGGCGCCCCACCGGAGCCGACGGGGCTTCGGTCTCGGTGCCGGTCTCGGTGTCGGTCATAACCACACCCTACTCTCCGGTTGCCCAGCTTCAAAAGTTGAGTCGTTGCACTTATTGAGTTGGTGTGGTCTTCTGGAGCAGCGGTCGGCCGTGAGCCACCGTCCGGCCCCGCTCTCCTCCTGTTCTCTTTCTCTTCTTCACCTCCGCTCTCCGAAAGGAGTGATCAGTCATGTCCACGTCTGCGTCCCTCCCCGCCACTGATCCCACCGCCGGCCCCGCGGCTGTGCCGAAGAACGTGCGCTGGGTGTTGCTCGGCGTCATGCTCGCGATGCTTCTGGCGATGCTCGACAACATGGTCGTGGGCACCGCGATGCCCACGATCGTCGGAGACCTGGGCGGGCTCGAGCACATGTCCTGGGTCGTGACCGCGTACACGCTCGTCACCGCCGTGACCACCCCGATCTGGGGCAAGTTCGGCGACCTCTACGGCCGAAAGCCCCTGTATTTGGCCTCGATCGCCGTATTCATCGTCGGCTCCGCGCTGTGCGGCGCCGCGCAGTCCATGACCGGTCTCATCGCCTTCCGCGCCCTGCAGGGCATAGGTGCCGGTGGCATCGGCGCGGGCGCCTTCACCCTGATCGCCGCCCTCGTGCCGCCTCGGGAGCGGGGCAAGTATCAGGGCGTGACCGCCTCGGTCATGGCCATCGGCACCATCGGCGGCCCGCTCCTCGGTGGGTTCATCACCGGGCACTGGGACTGGCGTTGGGCCTTCTACATCAACTTGCCGCTCGGTCTGCTCGCCCTGGTGTGGCTGTGGCTGATGCTCGACGTGCCTGCCCGGCGCATCAAGGCAGAGATCGACTGGGCGGGGATCGCCCTGCTGACGATCTCCATCGGCGCCGTCGTCCTTGCCGCCACCTGGGCGGGCACCACCTACGCCTGGGGCTCCTGGCAGATTCTCGGGCTTGGAGCCGTCGCCGTGATCGGCCTTGCCCTGTTCGTCCGCACGGAGAAGCGGGCCGACGAGCCGCTGTTGCCCCCGTCGGTGTTCACCAACCACCGCAACTATCCGCTCGCGGTGGCCATGATCCTGGCCGCAGGCGTGGTCATGTTCGGTACGGGGCTCTACCTTCCGCTGTTCCAGCAGACCGTCCAGGGCGCGTCGGCCACCAACTCCGGGCTGCTGATGCTGCCCATGATGATCCCGGTGGTGATCGTGTCCACCCTCGCCGGGAAGGTCATGTCCGCCACCGGCAAGTACAAGATCTTTCCGATCCTCGGCACCGCGTTCCTGACCGTGGGCCTGGCGCTCCTCGCCACCATGGACACCGGCACCTCACGGCTGCTGACCGCGCTCTACATGGTCCTGGTCGGCATCGGTATGGGCTTCACCTTGCAGATGGCCGGCACCGTCGCGCAGAACAGCGTCGCCATGCGGGACATGGGTGCGGCGATGAGCTCGGTGAACCTCTTCCGCACCCTGGGCGGCTCGCTCGGCATCGCGGCCTTCGGCTCGCTGTTCACCCGCGCCGTCCAGTCCCACCTGCCAGGCGTCGGCGCCGCGACCGACTCGACTGCCGTGTCGAAGCTGCCCGCAGGTGCCAAGGACGCCTACCTCACCGCGGTCACCGACGGCACCCACCAGATCTTCCTCATCGGGGCGGTCCTGTGTGCTCTCGCCTTCGTCGCCGCGCTCCGCGTCATCGAAGTGCCGTTGAAGAAGGCCGGCCCGCCGCCCACCACCGGCAAGGCCCGGAACGCCCCCGCCCCCACGACCGGCTGACCCCAGCACTCCGCACACCTCGCCGGAGAACACCGCACCGCACCACAGTGCGGCACTGCCGTGCCGCACCAACGGAGGATCACCACCATGAACACCACCCACACACCTCGCATCGCGATCATCGGGGCCGGTCCCGGCGGCCTGACCTGCGCCCGCATCCTGCAGGAGTACGGCATCACCGCCACCGTCCACGACGGCGACGCCTCCCGCACCGCCCGTGACCAGGGCGGCTCCCTCGACATGCATCCGGACTCCGGTCAGCGCGCCCTGCGCGCAGCCGGACTGCTGGACGCATTCCTGGCCGCGGCCCGCCCTGAGGGCCAGCAGATGCGACTGGTCGGCCGGGACGGCCGGATACTGTTCGACGCGGTCCCGCCCGAGGCCGACACCACCGGGGGCAATCCCGAGATCGACCGCGGCCAACTGCGCGACCTCCTCCTCGATTCCCTCAAGCCGGACACCGTACGCTGGGGCCACAAGCTCACCCGCGTCGAGCCCCTGGGCGACGGCACCCATCGCCTCCATTTCGCCGACGACGACACGTTCGCTGATGCCGACCTCGTCATCGGGGCCGACGGAGCCTGGTCGCAGGTCCGCCGCCTGCTGTCCGACGCGAAGCCGGTCTACACCGGCGTCACCTTCGTGGAAACAGGCCTCAGCGATGCCGACCGCCGCCACCCTCGCCTCGCCGAACTCACCGGTGCGGGCACGATGATGGCTCTCGACAACAACCAGGGCTTCGTCGCCCAGCGCAACAGCGGTGGGCACATCCGTATCTACGTCGGCATGCGCACCGACGAGAACTGGCACCGGCAGGCGGGCCTCGACTTCTCCGACACAGACACAGACACAGACGCAGACGCAGACGCAGAGGCAGACGCCGACACCGCCGCCGTATGCGAAGCCCTCCTCGGAGAGTTCACCGGCTGGAGCCCTGCCCTGCTCGGCTTCATCACCGAAACGGACACCGGCTTCACGAACCGTCCCCTGTACGCCCTTCCCGTCCCGCACACCTGGCCCCACACACCCGGCGTCACCCTCCTCGGAGACGCCGCCCACCTCATGTCCCCCTTCTCAGGAATGGGCGCCAACCTCGCCATGCTCGACGGCGCGGACCTCGCCCAGGCCCTCATCGACAGCCCCACCATCGATCAGGCCATCACCGCGTACGAGAAGACCCTCATGCCGCGCTCCGTCGATGCCGCCGAAGGAGCAGCGGAGGGCATCGACAGCGCCTTCGCCCCCGACAGTGCCGAACAGGTCCTCGCCCATATGACGCAGCATCACTGAAGCTCGCGATCGGCGGAGGTGGGGGCGTCCGGGCTGCTGGACGGCGTGTCCTTGGGGGAACCGCCGCCCGCCACGGCGGGGGTGCGGGTGCCGGCGGCAGGGGCGATGGCGATGGCCGCGGCGACGAACACCAGTACCACCACCATGGCGGATCGCAGCCCGTAGTGGTCGCCCAGGAATCCGAGGGCCGGTGGGCCCACCAGGAAGGCGACGTAGCCGATCGTGGCCACCAGGCTCACGCGCGCGGTCTGGTCGGGACCCGAGTCGCCTGCCGCGGACAGAGCGACGGGGAATCCCAGAGACGCCCCAAGTCCCCAGAACAGTACGGCTGCTGCGGCCACGACGGCACTGTCGGAGAAGATGACCAGCACGAGTCCGATGGCACCGGAAACGGCACTGGCGCGTACGACGGTCGCCCTTCCGAAGCGGTTGAGGAAGAACGTGCCGCTGAAACGCCCCACGGTCATCGCGGCGGCGAACCCCACGAAGACGAGCGAACCCAGTGCGGCGTCCAGGCCGTGCCCGTCGACCATGAGGAGGGGGAGCCAGTCGTTGGCGGCGCCCTCGGCCAGTGCCATGGCCAGGACGATGCCACCGATCAGCAGAAGCTTGCGGTCCCTCCACACCGCGGGTCCGGCGTGCTGGGCCGCGCCCGCGGCACGGGGGGTGTCACTGGTCCCGATACCGGCCGGGACGGCGCGCAGGGCGTAGACCAGGATCCCTGCGGAGACCGCGGCGACGGCGATCAGGTGCCAGATGACGGGGAAGTCGGCGGCGGTGGCGACCATGCCGGCAAGGCCGCCGATGACGGTGCCGAGGCTGAAGCAGCCGTGCAGGGTGGGCAGGACGGTCGTTTCGGTGAGGCGTTCCACGTCGGCGCCGTCCACGTTGACGGCCACCTCACCGGCCCCCATTCCTGCCCCGAACAGGCACAGCCCTGCGGCGACCATCGGCGCGGACGGTACGGAACTGCCGCCTCCGATCACAGCCATGCTTGCGATGATCAGGATGGTGCCGAGCGCGATCACGGGCCGGGTCCCGAACCTTGAGACGAGGCGTCCGGAACACAGGATGCCGCTCATGGAGCCGACGGACAGGCCGAACAGGACGAGCCCCATCTGTCCGGTGGACACGCCCAGTTGATCGCGGACGTCAGGGGTGCGCGTGACCCAGGAGGACATGGAGATGCCCGGCAGGAAGAAGAAGAGATACAGAGCCTGACGGCGTCGGCGCACGGCGCGGTCTATCAAGGGGAAGCTCCACGGAATCCGGAAGAATGCTCGGGTCGGCGACAGGGCCGACAGCGGGGTATGTACAAATGTACACACTTGGATACGGGAAAAAGAAGGCAGACGGCAGGGATGACTGGCAGCACCCGCGGCCCCAACGACCCCCGGCGGCGTGAACGCATCCTCGATGCGGCGCTCGACGTCATCGCCGAGCACGGCGCCATCAAAGTGACCTTTCGAAAGATCGCCTCGGCGGCCGGGGTGCCGCTCGGCTCGCTGACCTACTACTTCGACGACATGCAGCATCTGCTCACCGAGGCGTTCACCCGTCTCGCCGAGTCCGTGTCCATGCGCTACGGGGCGCTGCTCGCTGCGGCGCGCACCCCCGAAGAGGCGCAGGAAGCCGTCGTCGAGATCATCTGCGGCAAGGTCTGGGGCACCGACCGCAACCTGCTGCTCAGCTACGAGCTGTACGCGTTCGCCGCCCGCCACCCGGAACTGCTCGAGGTGGTACGCGCCTGGATGCAGGCCAGCCGTCAGTCCCTGGCCCGGCACTTCGACCCCCTGACGGCGCGGGCGCTCGACGCGCTGGTTGAGGGCTTCTCCATCCACAACTCCGTCGACTCCCAGCCCACCGACCGAGCGGGCGTGGCGGCCGTCGTCCGCGCCGTCGCGGTCGGCCGTGCTCCCTAGGAGATCAGGCGCGGCGCGCTGCCCACACGGTGCGTTCGGTGCGTACTGCGACATCGCTGCGGCGCAAGAGACTGAAGGGGCTCTCGGCGTCCAGCAGTTGGTCCAGGGCGCCGAGGTCCCCAGGGGTAAGGGCGTGGGCGGCGCTGCCGCGCAGGCGCTTGAGGCTGCTGAGCGCGTACCGGCCGACCGCCTCGCTGCGTGAGCCGTCGACGTCCACGGTGATCGTGCGCTCGCCCTCGACGGTGAATCCGGCGGCCGTCAGCTTCGGCCCCCAGTCGGCGCCGCGGTGCGGCACGTGCTCGGCGGCGTCGTGCGCGAGGGCGGCGTGGCAGCGTTCCTCCAGGCCGGGCCGCTCCTCCGGAGCGTCGGCGGGCAGGAAACGCGGGAAGTCGGCCAGCTCGACGACGGCGAACAGGCCGCCGGACGCGAGCAGGTCATGGACCTTGCCCAGGGTTCGGTCGGGGTCCGCCATGTGGTGCATCGACGCCGACGCCCACACCAGCTCGGGTTGGCCGAGGTCGGGCCAGACCGCGTCGAGATCGGCCTGCACCGTGCGCACCTGGTCGGCCACCCCGAGCGCCTCGGCCCTTGCCCGCAGGCGGTGGAGGTGACTGGCCGACGTGTCGACGGCGGTCACCCGCGCGTCGGGGAAGCGCGAGAGCAGAGCGAAGGTGCCTGCCCCCGTTCCGCATCCCAGGTCCACGATGTGGCGCGGTTTCTTCTCGAGGGGCAGCCATGCGGTGATGGACGCGATGTGCTCGCCGAGCACTTCCGCGTCCAGATCGAGGATCTCCGCTTGGCCGTCGGCGTCCGGCTCGTGTGAGGAGAGATGGTGGTCGGTGCCGTCGTGGGCCGCGTGTGAGGAAGCGTGGGTCATGACGGCGACGCTAAGTCGACCATGCTGCGGTGGCACCATGAATCCCGGAGTGCGCAAGAAGGTGGCCGACGGCTGTGCCGTACGCGCAACGGGCGGCCGACCGGTGCGTCATGAGCCGGGTCGGCCGCTCTCGCCCTTGTCCTCGCGTTGGTGGCCGCGGCGGGCGTCGCGGTCGAAGATGCCCAGGATCTCGCACGGTCCGCCCTCGGCGCCGATGGCGTGGGGGAGCATCGTGGGGAACTCCGCGGCCTGGTTGGTCTCGACGCGCAGGCGTCGGTTGCCCAGCAGCAGGACCGCGGTGCCGGACAGGACGACGAGCCATTCGCGGCCCGGATGGGCACGCATGCGTGAGGGGTTGTCGGGCGGCGGGTTCGTCATGCGCTGGCGTACGACGCTCATGCCGGGCTCCGCCTTGATCGGCCAGCGCATGAGCCCATGGGTCGCGTCGATCGCCGGGCTGGTGATGACATCGTCGGTGGCGGTCTCGACGAGCTGGTCGAGGGAGGTGTCCAGAGCCCGGGCGAGCGTGACGAGCTGGTCAAGGGCCAGGCGGCGCTGGCCGTTCTCGATGCGGCTGAGCGTGGACTGGCTGACCTTGGCGCGGGCGGCCAGTTCTTCCAGGGACCAGCCCTGCGCCACCCGCAGGGCCCGGATCCGTTTGCGTACCAGGCTGTCCATCTCGCCATTGTCTTGCGTCATAGGCAAGAGTGTATGCCCTATCGGCAAAGCGCGCCTATCGTCACGACAGAAGCCCCCGAACCGCGGGTGCTCGCGTGAAAGGAAGGGTGCGACGCCATGTCTGTGACCACTGCCACGTATGCCACGTATGCCACTGACGAGCTGCCGGACGAGACCGTCGATGCCGTGGTGATCGGCGGCGGCGCCGCGGGCCTGAACGGCGCGCTGATGCTCGCCCGCTCCCGCCGTTCGGTCGTCGTGATCGACAGCGGCACCCCGCGCAACGCACCCGCCGAAGGCGTGCACGGCCTGCTCGGCCTGGAGGGCACCCCGCCCGCCGAACTGCTGCGCCGGGGGCGCGAGGAGGTACGCCGCTACGGCGGTCTTGTCGTGACCGGCGAAGTGACCTCCGCGGCCCCCGCCACCCCCTCGGCCGATGAGGGCGATCCGCGCTTCACGGTCACCCTCGTCGATGGCAGTACTCTGTCGGCGCGCCGCCTGCTCGTCGCCACCGGACTGCGCGACGTCCTGCCCGACGTCCGCGGGCTCGCCGCGCACTGGGGGCACGGCCTGGTGCACTGCCCGTACTGCCACGGCTGGGAGGTGCGCGACGAGCCCATCGGGATCCTCGCCGTGGGCCCGGCCTCCGTCCACCACGCGCTCCTGTTCCGCCAGTTGACCGACGACCTCGTCTACTTCACCCGCGGCACCGAACTCGACGAGGACACCCGTGCGCGCTTCGCCGCTCGCGACATCCGGGTGGTCGACACGCCGGTGACCGAGGTCGTGGCCACCGAGGGCGGCGACATCGCGGGCGTACGCCTGAGCGACGGACAGCTTGTGCCCCGGCGCGTCCTCGCCGTCGCCACCACCATGCAGGCCCGCACCGAGGGCCTGGACGACCTGAAGCTGCCGATGCAGGACCTGCCCGGCGGCATGGGCCGCCACTTCGCCACCGGCATGGCGGGCGCCACCGATGTGCCGGGGGTGTGGGTGGCGGGCAACGCCACCGATCTGTCCGCCCAGGTCGGCGCCTCCGCCGCGGCCGGCGCCCTGGCCGGTGCCCGCATCAACGCCGACCTGGCCGCCGCCGACACCGAGGCGGCCCTGGGCGCCGCACAGCGCGGCGGAGGGTTCGGGGCCGGGAACGGCACGGTGGGAAATCCCAACTGAAGGAGTGATCTATACGCTCGGAGGAGTGACGCTCCTTGCTGGGGCGCCGCCGGTGTTGTGACCATCGCCGGATGGACGGACAGAAGCGGCAGGCCCAGCTGGACGGCGTCGCCGAGACGACGCTATGGACGTTGCACCACCGCGCTCTGGCCGCGAAGGACCCTGGCTCGGCACTGCTCGACCCGAAGGCGATCGAGGTCATCGACACGGTCGACTACCCCTTCGAGCAGCGGTTCGGCACCGGTAACTGGGGCCTGGCACAAGGAATGGCGGTACGGGCGCGCTGTTATGACCGAGAGGTGCGCCGCTTCCTCGACGACCACCCGGACGGCACGGTCGTCTCGCTCGGGGAGGGCCTGGAGACGCAGTTCTGGCGGGTGGACAACGGCAGGGTGCGCTGGCTGGCGGTCGACCTGCCCGAAGTCGCGGCGTTGCGGCAGCGGTTGCTGCCGGACGCGCCACGCCACCGGACGCTGCCCTGCTCGGCCACCGATGCGCGGTGGATGGACGAGGTCGACGCCTCGCGAGGGCTGCTGATCCTCGCCCAGGGAATGCTGATGTATCTCCCGCGGGATGTGGTGCACCGGCTCATCGAAGGGTGCGCCGCCCGCTTCCCCGGAGCGGACCTGGTCTTCGACACCCCGCCTGCCTGGATGGCTGCCCGCACCGTACGGGGCCGGTGGAGCTACCCCGCCGGGTACCGTCCGCCGCCGATGCTCTGGGGGATGACACCGGGCGAGCGGCGGAAGCTGCGCACGGTGCACCCGAACATCGCGGCCGTGCGGGGAGTCCGCGAACCACGGGGCCGCGGGTTCCTCTGCGGCTGGCTCATGCCGCTGGCCAACTTCCTTCCTGCGATCCGCACGCGCAAACCGCTCTGGGTGACGCGCGTGTCGTTCGGCCCGACAGAACATCACCAAGGAGTCAACAGATGACGGATCGCCTGGAAGCCGAGCGGGAGCAAGCCCCCCTGTGGGCTCCGCGAGAGCCGCGCCGGGCGCGGGTCGACGAATGGCCACCGCGAGTGTCGGAAGTGTCGGAGCAGCGTTCGGTCCTCATCGAAGGCACCACGCTGCGCCTGCGGGAGTTCGTGCCCAGCGATGTCGAAGGCGTACTCGACATCTTCGGTGACCCCCGCACGACCCGGGAATTCGGCATGCCGCCCTTTCGGCGCCACGACGCCGTGGCCCTTGTCGAGCAGGCGAGGGCCGGTGCTCGGCGGACTCCGCGCTCGCACTACCGCCTCGGCGTCAGCGAGATCGCCACGGGTGAGTTGATCGGCTCGGCGAAGTTGATCGTCGAGGACCAGTCGTCCGAGGGCGGGATGGTCCGCGTCGGCTACCGCAGCGCGGAGGTGGGTCTTGCTCTGCGCGCCGACCGGGTGAGCGTGGGCCACAGCGTCGAGATCGGCTTCCTGCTCGGCGTCCTGGGGTTCGACCGGCTCGGCCTGCACCGGGTCTGGTCGGGATTCATGCCGTCCAACGTCGCCGCGCAGCGGGCCATCGAGAAGGCCGGCATGGTCCGTGAGGGACGGTTGCGGCACTACGGCCATGTCGACGGCGTGTGGCACGACATCGTGCAGTACTCCATCCTGGAGGACGACTGGAAGGCGCTGCGCGGCCGCTGAGGATCGCGAGCCGTCGCTACAGAGACCGACGTCGAGGCGAGCTCCGGACGCGCCGCTCGGCGGCGCCCGCCCAAGGACTTCGTCCCCCTGGAGTTGCGTCGCCCTGCACAGCTCCCCGGCGCGCCCACCCTATATGTCGGTTACTTGCCGATATGCATGACTCATGACCGTTTTGGTCCTGGCCCACTTCGTCGTGGCGCTCTGCGCCGCCCCGCTCGTCCGCCGTGCCGGTCCGCGCGCCTTCATCGTGCTTGCGCTGCCGCCCGCGGCCGCCCTCGCCTGGGCGCTCTGCCAATGGGGCACGGTGACGGGCGGCGGAGCGCGTACCGAGGCATGGTCGTGGATCGAGGCGTACGACGTCGACGTGGCGTTCCGGCTCGACGCGCTCTCCCTCGTGATGGTGCTGCTCGCCGCCGGGATCGGGGCGCTCGTACTGCTGTACTGCGTGAGCTACTTCGATCCTGGGACGCGCCAGTTGGGGGCGTTCGGCGGGAACCTCCTCGCCTTCGCCGGAGCGATGCTGGGGCTCGTCCTCGCCGACGACCTGATGACCCTGTATCTGTTCTGGGAACTGACGACCGTCCTCTCCTTCCTCCTGATCGGGTACGACAGCGAGAAGCGGGGGAGCCGCCGTTCCGCGCTGCAGGCGCTGACGGTGACCACGGTGGGCGGACTCGCCATGTTCGTGGGATTCCTGATGCTGGGTCACGCGGCGGGCACGTACCGGATCTCCCGGATCCTGGAGTCGCCGCCCCCGGCCGACGCCACGCTCTCGGTCGCGCTCGTGCTGATCCTGGCCGGGGCGCTCGCCAAGTCGGCGGTGTGGCCGCTGAGCCTCTGGCTGCCGAACGCGATGGCCGCTCCCACTCCCGTCAGCGCCTATCTGCACGCGGCGGCGATGGTGAAGGCGGGCGTGTATCTGGTGGCGCGGCTCGCCCCCGCGTTCGCGGACGTCACCCCCTGGCGGCCGGTGCTCCTCACCTTGGGCACCGCGACGATGCTCCTCGGCGGCTGGCGTGCGCTGCGCCTCAACGACCTCAAACTGGTGCTCGCGTACGGGACCGTCAGCCAACTCGGCTTCCTGATCGTGCTCGCGGGGGACGGCTCGTACAACACCGCGCTCGCGGCCGGGGCGATGATCCTCGGGCACGCGCTGTTCAAGGCGCCGCTGTTCCTGGTGACCGGGATCGTCGATCACGCGTCGGGGACACGCGACCTGCGACGTCTGTCCGGTGTCGGGCGGGCGTCGCCATGGGTGGCCGTCGTCGCCGTCGTCGCGGGCGCGTCGATGATCGCGATGGTGCCGCTGCTCGGGTTCGTGGCGAAGGAGGCCGCGTTCGAGGCGCTTGTGCACGGCAGTGTCGCCGAGCGGTGGGTGCTCGCCCTGATCGTGGTCGGCTCCGCGCTCACCACCGCGTACACACTGCGTTTCCTGTGGGGCGCGTTCGCCCGTAAGCCGGGCGTCGCCGACACCGCCGTCCACCGCGTCGGCCCCGCCTTCCTCGCGCCGCCCGCGCTGCTCGCCGCGGGCTCGCTGGTGCTCGGCCCCGGGATCGGGTGGGTGGCGCCTCTCTTCGAGGCGTACGCGGCGCAGTACCCCGTCCCTGCGCACCCCTACCACCTCGCGCTGTGGCACGGATTCGGTCCCGCGCTCGGTCTGTCCGCGCTCGCCTGGGCGGGGGGTGCCGCGCTGTTCGCGGGGCGGGACGGTATGGCCGGGCTGGGGCGGCGGATCGCGTGGCCGAAGGCGGACGAGGGGTTCGGACGGATCGTGCTCGGTCTGGAGCGGACAGCGCTGCAGGTGACGGGCGCGGTGCAGAAGGGGTCACTGCCCGCGTACGTGGCCACCATCCTGGGCGTCGTGCTCGCCGGGCTCATCGCCGTCCTCGTCACCGACCGCCCCTGGCACGGCGCCCCCGCACCCCGCGTCTGGGACACGCCGTGGCAGGCCGCGGTCGCCGCGCTGACCAGCGCGTGCGCCCTGATGTGCCTGGTCGTGCAACGCCGCATGAAGGCGGCCGTGCTCGCGGGCCTGACCGGGTACGGAACGGCACTTCTGTACGTCGTCCAGGGCGCACCCGATCTGGCGCTCACGCAGTTCGGCGTGGAGACCGTCTCGACCGTGGTCCTGATCCTCGTCCTGCGGCGGCTGCCCGTGCACTTCGGGGAGTCGCTGCGGTCCTGGCGCCGCGTGGCCAGCCTGCTGCTCGCGCTCGGCAGCAGCGTCGTGGTCGCCTGCGCCCTATGGCTTGCGGCAGCCGCGCGGACGGCGGTCCCGGCGGGGGCCGCCATGACGGAGGAGACGGCGCACCACGGCCTCAAGGACGTCGTGGCGACGATTCTCGTCGACTTCCGCGCCTGGGACACCATGGGCGAGTCGGCTGTCCTCGCGGTCGCTGTCCTGGGCGTGACGAGCCTGTTGTACGTGCACCGCAGGCAGGGCCCGGCATCCCGTCCGCCGCCCGCGCTGCCCGGCGGGGTGACGGCCTGGTCCCTGGCGACGCCCGCCATCCAGGTGCCGCCCGAGTACCGGCAGGCCGCGCCGGAGCGCAGCTGGCTCATGGCCGGTGACACCCTCGCGCCCGAAAACCGCTCCGTCGTCTTCGAGGTGATCGCCCGTCTTGTCTTCCACCCGATCCTGGTGCTTTCGGTGTATCTGCTGCTGTGCGCGGAGAACCTGCCGGGCGGCGGATTCGTCGGCGGACTCGTCGCGGGTGTGGCCCTGATGATCCGTTACCTCGCGGGCGGTCGCCACGAGTTGGCGGCCGCGGCCCCGGCGCATCCCGGCTTCTTCACCGGGCTCGGTCTGGCCCTGTCGACGGGCGTCGCGCTCCTGGGGCTCGCCGACGGGACGGTGCTGCACGCCTGGACGTGGCACGGGCATCTGCCGCTGATCGGGGACTGGCACATGGGCACCGCCATCCTCTTCGACCTGGGGGTGTATCTGCTGGTCCTCGGTGCGGTCCTCGACATCGTCCGCGCCCTCGGATCGAAGATCGACCAGCAGACGGAAGCCAAGGCCGGGCTCGCGCTCGCCGGAGAGGGGGAACGGTGACCGTCAGCCTGACCCTGCTGGTCTGCGCCGTCGTCCTGACCGCCGTCGGCGCGGTTCTCATCCACACCCGCAGCCTGACCCGGGTGCTCATCGGCGTCATCGTGTGCGGCAACGGCGTCAATCTCCTTGTCCTCGCCACCACCGGGCGGGCCGGGGCTCCGCCGCTCCTGTACCCGGGTGTCGCCTACGCGCGGGTCACCGATCCGCTGCCCCAGGCCATCGCGCTGACCGCCGTCGTCATCACCCTCGCCACCACGGCGTTCCTGCTCGCGATGGTGTACCGCAGCAGCCAGTTGACCGGCTCCGACTTCGTGCCGGACGACGTGGAGGACCGGCGCGTCGTCCTGCGCGCCGAGATCCGCGAGGAGCGTGCCGAGCTGCGCGAACTGCACCGCGACGAGGGGCCGCGCGCCTGGCGCGACGAACGCCGCGAGCAGCGTCACCGGCTGCGCGCCGACCGCGCCTTCCAGGCCCGCGCCCGGGACGCCACGGGCGACCTGTGGGACGACATCCTCGGCGCGGACCCGCCCCGACCGCCCAGCCCCGCACGGCAGGAGAACAACCCCCGGTGAACGCCCTCGTCCCGCTGCCCGTCGTGCTGCCGCTGACCGCGTGCGGCCTGAGTATGTTCATCGGGCCCCGGCTGCGCCTGCTGCACCGCCTGATCGGCATCGGCGTACTCGCCGCCGTCCTCGCCGTCGACATCGTCCTGCTCGTCGAGGCCGACCGCGGCGGCCCGCTCGTCGTCCACCTCGGCGACTTCGCGCCGCCGCTCGGGGTGACCCTGGTCGTCGACCGGCTCGCCGCGCTGATGCTGACCGTGTCGGGTGCCGTCACTCTCATCGTCCTGATCTACGCGCTGGGCCAGGACATGGTCGACCGCGAGGAGCGCGCTCCGATCGCCGTCTTCCACCCCGCCTACCTGGTGCTTGTCTCAGGCGTCTCGCTCACGTTCCTCGCGGGCGACCTCGTGAACCTCTACGTCGGCTTCGAGATCATGCTGATGGCCAGCTTCGTGCTGCTCACGGTGGGCGGCACCGAGCCGCGCCTGCGGGCAGGGTCGACGTACGTCGTCGTCTCCCTCGTCTCGTCGCTGGTGTTCCTCGCGGGCATCGCGGTGGCCTACGCGGCCTGCGGCACCGTCAACTTCGCGCAGCTCTCCGTCCGTATGTCCGAACTGCCCATGGGTGTACGTGGGTTGATCGAGGCGCTGCTGCTCACCGTGTTCGGCGTCAAGGCCGCCGTCTTCCCGGTGGCCGCCTGGCTGCCCGACTCCTATCCGACCGCGCCCGCCCCGGTGACGGCCGTCTTCGCCGGACTGCTCACCAAGGTCGGCGTGTACTCGATACTGCGCTCCGAGACCCTGCTGTTCCCCGGCAACCGGCTCTCACTGCTGTTCATGGCGGTCGCGTTCGCGTCCCTCCTGATCGGCATCCTCGGCGCGGTCGCCCAGACCGACCTCAAACGGCTGCTCTCCTTCACTCTCGTCAGTCACATCGGCTTCATGCTGTACGGAATCGCGCTGGGCAGCAGGGACGGCATCGGTGGCGCCATCGTCTACACGGCGCACCACATCACCGTACAGACGACGCTGTTCCTGGCTGCCGGACTGCTCGAAAGGCGCTACGGCACGACGGAGTTGACGCGACTGGGAGGCGCGGCACGCACCGCGCCGCTGCTGGCGGCGCTGTGGTTCGTGCCCGCCATGAACCTCGCCGGGATCCCGCCCCTGTCCGGCTTCATCGGCAAGCTGGGGCTGATGCGGGCGGGCGCGGCGGACGGCGGCACTGACGCGTACGTCCTGCTCGGTGCCTGCGCCGTCGCCAGCCTTCTGACGCTGTACGTGATGGCAAAGGTGTGGAACCTGGCGTTCTGGCGGGCCGCGCCCTCGCAACTCCCTCTGGAGGGAACCGTGTTGGAGGACGTCGATGACAGCGACGACAGCGACGGAAGTGACGCTGCGGAGAGACCCCGGAGCACCGGCGCGGTGGCCGTCGCCCCCGCGGCCGCCTGTGTCCGCACGACGGCTCGGGTGCCGCGCGTGATGGTCGGTGCGACCATCGCCGCGGTGCTGCTCGGCCTCTCCTACACCGTGCTCGCCGCACCCCTGACGGGCCTCGCCGACCGTTCGGCCGCTGAAATCCTCGCTCGGACCCCGTACATCGCGGCGGTGCTCGGCCCGTGAGTTCCCCTGAATCGAAGAGCCGCCCGCGCCGCCTCGACCTGTCGCTGATCGCCTGGCTCACGGTGATCTGGATGCTGCTGTGGTCGGGGCCGACCTGGGGCAATCTGGTCAGCGGCATCCTCGTCTCCGTCGCGCTGTGCCTGGTCTTCCCGCTGCCCGCCGTCGAACTCGACCTGCGCCTGCGTCCGCTGGGCATCCTGCGCCTCGCCGGTTATCTGGCGTACGACATGGTGGCCTCAAGCGCCACGGTGACCCGCCAGGCGCTGGGCGGCCGCAGGCGCCCCGCCGCGGTGATCGCCGTCCAACTGCGGTGCCGCACCGACCTGATGATCGCGGCGACCGCTGTGGCCGTCTCCTGCGTTCCCGGCGGTGCCCTGGTCGAGGTGAACGGATCCACCGCCACCTTGTACCTGCACATGTCCGACGCCGACGACGGCGACGCGGTACGCCGTACCCGCCGCGACGCGTGGCGCCTTGAGTCACTCGTCGTACGGGCCTTCGGCACCCGCGCCGAGATCGCACGCGTCGCCGTGGACCCCGGACCCGTACCGCCAGTGCCTCCCGCACCTCCCGCATCGCCCGCACGAAAGGACCCCCGGCCGTGACCTCTGTGGACGCCATCCTGCTCGACGCCGCCCTGGCGGTGATCCTGCTCGCGGGCGCACTCCTGTTGATCCGTATCTGGCGCGGCCCGTCCATGCTCGACCGTGCGGTGGGTTTCGATGTCGCGGCGGCGCTGATCGTGGCCGGGATCGGGGTGCAGGCGGCCTCCACCCGTACCCGCTACTACCTGTCGATCATGCTGGTGATCGCCTTCCTCGGGTTCACGAGTTCCGTGGGCATCGCCCGCTTCATCGCCGTACGCGACCGCCCCAAGCTGCCCACCACCCAGCCCAAGGAGGGCCCGTGAGCACCTGGCACCACGCGGCCGACGTCGCAGGGGCGGCCCTGCTGCTCATCGGCGCCCTGGTCTGCCTGACCGGCGTCATCGGCCTGCTGCGCCTGCCCGACGTCCTCGCCCGGAGCAGCGCCGCCACCAACCCGCAGACGCTCGGCATCCTCCTGCTCACCGCGGGCGTCGCACTGCGGCTGCGCTCGTGGGTCGACCTGGGCACGCTCGCCCTTGTCGTGTTCTTCCAACTCCTGACGAGCCCGGTCGCCGCGCACCTGGTGGCGCGCGTCGCCTACCGCACGGGGCAGACCGGCGACTGCGCCCTGCTCTTCGACGAGCTCGCCGGGTCACAGTCGGTCGCGGCGAACCGGGACGACAGGTCGTAGGCCACCGGGCAGCGCGCCTCCGGGGGAGAGGCCGTACTCGGGGAGCACCCACCGCCGTCCGGACGCCGACGGGAGGCAGTCTCTTGACCATGGGGCGTTGCCCGGGAGAGCGTCCTCGTGATCACGGTGCGGGGTTCGCGCGCACCGGGTGTTTGCTCAGAATGGAGACGCGGTTGAAGGCATTGATGGTGATCGCCACCCAGATGACAGCGGAGAGCTCGTCGTCGGTGAGGATCTCGCGTGCCGTGTCGTAGGCGCTCGCTTGCAGGGCGCTGTCCGCCGGTGTGGTGGTCGCCTCGGCCAGGGCGAGGGCCGCGCGTTCCCGCGCCGTGAACAACTCGGTGTCACGCCAGGCCGCCAGCACACCCAGGCGCCGGGTGGTCTCGCCCGCCCGCAGCGCCGCCCGGGTATGGAGGTCGAGGCAGTAGGCGCAGCCGTTGATCTGCGAGACGCGGAGGTTGATCAGTTCCACGAGGACGCGGTCGAGACCGGCCTCGTCGGCGGACGCGCGGACCTCCTTGGCCGTCTCGGCCATTGCCCGGTAGGCCTTCGGGCTCTGCTTGTCGAGGAAGATTCGCTGGCCCGCGGGGACGGTCGCCGTGTCGCTCAACTGGTACCCCTTCATGGAACGCCGCCGTCCCTCTTTCGATCTGCCGTCTTCCGGTCTGCTGTGCGCTTCGGGAGCGCCAGGACTTAGTATCAGGCATAGTTGTTGAATGTAGAACCACTTTTGAGGAGGGGCGTGGGATGAGCGACGTCGAGGTGTTGTCGGCGAGAGATGTGCCCTTGGGCGGGCCGCGGGCAATGACCGTACGGCGCACGCTGCCGCAGCGGGCCCGGACGCTGATCGGGGCCTGGTGCTTCGTCGACCACTACGGTCCCGACGACGTGGCCGTGTCGGGCGGCATGGACGTCGCCCCGCATCCGCACATCGGCCTGCAGACCGTGAGCTGGCTGTTCAGCGGGGAGATCGAACACCGCGACAGCATGGGCAGCCACGCCATGGTGCGGCCCGGAGAGCTCAACCTGATGACGGGCGGGCACGGCATCAGCCACACGGAGGTCTCCACGCCGAGCACCACGATCCTCCACGGCGTCCAACTGTGGGTGGCGCTCCCCGGGCAACACCGGGACACCGGCCGGGACTTCCGGCACCATGTGCCCGCCCCGGTCCGGGTCGAAGGAGCGGACATCCGCGTGTTCCTGGGGTCCCTGGCCGGTGACACCTCGCCGGTGCCGACCTTCACGCCCCTGCTCGGCGCCGAAATCCTCCTCGACCCGGGAGCGACCACGACCCTGGAGACGGACGCCGGCTTCGAGCACGGACTGCTCGTCGACCAGGGGGCGGTCCGCATGGCCGGAACGTCGCTGCACGCCGCCGATCTGGGATACCTCGGCACGGGCCACGACACGCTGACGCTGACGAACGAGACGAACTCCCGCGCCCGGTTGGTCCTGTTGGGCGGAGTGCCGTTCGAGGAGCGGATCGTCATGTGGTGGAACTTCGTCGGCCGCAGCCACCAAGAGATCGTCGACGCCAGAGAAGCGTGGCAGAGCGCCTCCGACCGATTCGGCCGAGTCGACGGCTATGTCGGAGACCGCATCCCCGCGCCCGCCCTTCCCCACGCCACCATCGCCCCGCGCTCCAACCCGACCCGTCCGAAAGGCACACGATGACCCAGCAAACTCCCGCCCCGACCGTCCGGCGAGTGGATCCCCGGCACCGCTACGAAATCCTGGTCGACAGTACGACCGCGGGCCTCACGGCTTACCGCGACCGCGACGGCCAACGCGTCTTCTTCCACACCGAGGTCGACGACGCCTTCGCAGGGCAGGGCCTGGCCTCGATCCTCGTACAGCAGGCACTGACCGACGTCCGAGCGTCGGGCCTGCGGATCGTGCCGGTCTGCCCGTACGTGGCCAAGTTCCTGAAGAAGCATGAGGAGTTCGCCGACATCACCGACCCGGTCACTCCCGAGATCCAGCAGTGGCTGACGACCGTGCTGTCGCGCTGAGCCGCCGCCCGCCGGAGTGACGCTCCGGCGGGCGCATCGCTCACCGTCACTCCTCGAAAGGCGCGGCGAGCAGCAGATCCTCCACGGTGGGCACCGGGAAATCGGGGATGTGGCGGCGGCCGACCTCGGCGAAGGGATGCATGAGCACCGACATGGGCTTTGTGCGGCACAGCGACATCATGTTGTCGAGCGCGTCCTGCTTGAAGCCTTCCCTGGGGAAGGTGGTGAGTATTTCCTCGAGAAGGTCGGACGGGATTTCCTGAAGATCGTTCCCGGCGAAATCCAGTCCGGATCCGACGGATATCATGGCGATCTCCGGCCTCTTCCGAGTCGCGATGCCGACATTGGTGTGCAGGGCGATCGCATCCCAGACGACCGCCACTCGGTCGGCGGACATATCCTGTTCCCGCAGGAACCGCTGTGCGGCGTCGGCGCCGTCGACTTCGAAGCGTTCAGCAGGGGTCTGATACGCCTTGACCAGCCCGAGGTCATGCAGGGCCGCGGCGACGAAGGCAAGTTCGGAGTCGTACTGAACGCCGCGTCGATCGAACAGCAGCGAGCTGAAAACGTACGTCCGCATGACATGGTTGAAGAGCGTCTCGGAGGACACGCTTCGAACGAACGCAGCCGATTTCTGGGCCAGTTCGCTGTTGGGGATGCGGACTCCGGCCACTGTTGTGGGCAGGGTTTTGGCTTTTACCTCAATGCCGTTGCTCTCGTCGAACATGTGAATGGCCTTCTCGTCGGCGGCTGATGCCACGAGCTTATGGATGGCACCGTCGGGCCGACAGCGGCGAAAATGCCGATAAGCCCCGGATTCTCGCCAGCGGGGATTTCACCGTCTGGCCGCCCGCGCCCCGACCGTCCCAGCCGTCGATATCAGGATGGCTGCGGTGCCTGGAGCCCCTGAAGGCGCAGCGCGAGCGGGCGGCGGGTGACCGCACTCTCCTCGCCGTTGCCGTCGACAAGGCGGAACGGCGCCCCACTTGGCAAGCGGAACAGTGTTCCGTATCGTAAGTGGAGCAACGTTCCGATTCAGTCCTGCTGAAGACGGCACTTCCTCCCTGCCTCGCGCGCTCAGACCCATGGGGTCGGCGGCCAAGGCCTCAAAGGGAAAAACGAAGGGAAAGACGCATCGTGAGTGCATCGATTTCTGTGACCGACACCGTCGGCTCGCCCGCCCCTGTGCTCTCGTTCAGCCCGGTGGTGCTTTCCGTGCCCGGACGTCCCGTCGACCTCCGGGTGCGCGTCACCGCACCCGCGACGGGAACCGACCTGCCGGTCATCCTCCTCTCCCACGGGCACGGCCACTCCAACCACCTCTCCTCGCTCCACGGTTACGCCCCGCTCGCCAACCTGTGGGCCGAACACGGCTTCGTCGTCATCCAGCCCACGCACCTCAGCTCCCGGACGCTCAGCCACCTGCTTGCGGACACCCCCGGGGCGCCCCTGTTCTGGCGCTCGCGCGCCGAGGATATGACCCACGTCATCGACCACCTCGACGCGATCGAGTCCACTGTGCCGCAGCTCGCCGGTCGCATGGACCGCGAAAGCATCGCCGTGGCCGGACACTCGTTGGGTGGCTTCACAGCCGCTCTTCTGCTGGGCGCCCGGGTCACCGACCCCGATGACGGACAGGAGGCGGATCACACCGAGCCCCGGATCAAGCAGGGGGTGCTGTTGGCCGCCCCGGGCAGGGGAGGCGACATTCTGACCGGCGTCATGGGCGAGCAGTTCCCGGTCTTCCGGACCATCGACTTCTCCGCCATGACCACACCCGCACTGGTCGTCGCCGGCGACAAGGACGACTCCCGGCACTTCACGGACATGGGCCCGGACTGGCACGCCGACCCGTACCACCTCGCTCCCGGTGCCAAGACGCTGCTCAGCCTGTTCGACGCGGAGCACGGACTCGGCGGGATCAGCGGGTACGACGTCGCCGAGACGACGGACGAGAACCCCGAGCGGGTCGCCGCGCTCGCACGGCTCACGTCGGCCTACCTCCGCACCCAGTTCGGCCTGGGCGGCAACGCGTGGCAAGAGGCGCAGGACGCGTTGACCACCGGCCCCGACGCGTTCGGACGGGTCGAGTCCAAGTAGGCCCGGACGGACGCGGTTTCCTCTTGGGTCCTCCGTAGGGCAGACCGTCCGAGGCGGCGTGCAGGGCCGCGAGAAGACATGCGGTGATCTCTCCGCCGGAAGCCTCGGGATCATCGGCATACCGCTGGGCGAAGCCTCCGCCGCCGCACGTCGCCATCACCGACTACGGGGGCCTCGGCGCCCCAGGGCGACGCCATCTCGTGGTGGCCGACCGGCTCTCCGGCAAGTCGGCCACCTCCAACTGCTGGAAGATGCAGCTCAGCCCTGATCCCCGTCGCTACTGCTGGGAGGCGCGGCCGAGCTGGTGAAGGTCTTCCAGTGCGTCGCGCAGGACGGTGTGCTGGTGCCACTTGATCCAGGTGCCGAGGGCGCGGCTGGTGGTGTGCAGGGCCTGGAGCTGCCTCTGGGTGAAGCCGTTCAGCGGGCGGGCGTGATGGGACGAGATGACGCCGTGGACGGTGTCCTGGTCGTCGACCAGCGGGACGCTGTGGCAGGCGCGGCTACCGGCCGAGAGGATCACCCGGCGCGTGTCGTCGTCGAAGCCGGCCGACGAGGCGACCTCTTTGACGGTGACCTGGTGACTGGCGGAGGCGGCCCGGGCGCATGAGGTGTTCCCGTCGACGAACGCGAAGTAGTCGGTGAACTGCCGGGAAAGACCGGTGTGTTTCGTCATGCGCAGGACACCGCCCTCGACCAGCTGCACGTTTCCCATGTCCGTGCCGGTGACGGACAGGACGCGTCGCAGGGCGGCGCCGAGTACCTCGCCCTGGTTGGCCGCGTCGAGCGTGCCGGACTCGAGCGCGGCCAGGTCGGGTATCGGATGCTGGACCCGGCCGCTGAACCACACCAGGGCTCCCGGCTCCGGCCCCGGTGTCTGGGCCACCGCGGCGGCCAGCTGGTGCAGCTTGATGTTGGCCCGCTGGGACGACTGGCGCAGCAGCGTGAACGCCGCCTCCGCGTTCGCCAGTCGATACCGTTCGACCAGGACACCCTCGGCCAAGGCGATCCTGGTGCGCGCACGCGCCTGGACCTCAAGCTCGGACACCTGCTCGCGCAGCGCGTCGGCGGTGGCCCTCAGCTGTTCCGACTCGTCAGCGGGGGAGGGGAACCGCTGGGACGAGGACCGATCATCGAAGGATGGCACAGATGGCATATTCGCCATGTGTCCCTCCGCGGCGACCTTAACCCGGTGTGTTCGCGGTGTGATGACCGTCATGAAGTTCGCGCCCGGTGAGAACCTGTTCGTCAGCTCACGTGGCACGTGAGCGAGAGGTGTCGCTTGCGCGAGAGGTGGCGCTTGAGAGGGTAGGTGGGGGAGACGACGAACGACGAGGACGGCTCCGGGTCACCTCGTGACGCGACACATGGAGGGCACATGGCGAGGTACGAGTTCACGAGGGAAGCGGGCCATCAGCTCGAGGTCCCCCTGGCGAGCGAGCCGGACAAGGCGGCGGCCCAGCTCAAGGGGCGTCTCGAGGACATGGGTCTGACGCGCGATCACTTCCGGGTCAGCGTCGAGGGATTCAGGGTCGTCGTCGCCGGAGATGCCGCCCTGCAGGAGCAGAAGGAGAAGATCCTGCTCGCTCTCGGGAACGTCGCAGGTGTCGCGGAGGTGGAGGACCAGGTGGCGGCCGGGCAGGAAGGGCTTCTCCCGCGTTTCGTCACCGTCCAGGAGGGCGACACACTCAGCGACGTCGCCCTGAGGGCCTACAACGACCCCACCGCGGGCAAGCGGCTCCTGACCGCGAACCATCCCGTCCTGACCGACGAGAACGCGATGCATCCCGGTCTGGTCCTACGTGCCCCGGAGTAGGACCAGACCGGGACGCTGCTGTCCCGGGCTGCCCGGCGTCAGGACCCTGCCGTGCCGAAGCCCTCACTCGAGCCGCCGATGGGCAGCCTGGCGAGCAGCGCGCGTCGACTGGCCCTGACGTGCTCGCGCATCACTTGCTCGGCGCTGTCGCCGTCCTTCTCGAGGATCAGCTCCAGTACGAGGTGGTGTTCGCGGTCCGATTGAAGGGCGCGGCCGGGCTGGCTCAGCGAGGTGTTCACAAGCCGGGAGTAGGCCAGCTGGTTCATCAGCATCCGGTAGTGGGCCGCCAGCTTGTTGTTGTCGGCACCGGCGATGAGCAGGTCGTGAAACTCCTGGACCAGCTCCGCGTATCGCTCCCGATCGTCACGCGACACCGCTTCATCGGCCTCGCGCAGGTTCCGTTCGAGCATGTCGATCTCCGAGACCCGGCCCCGCTGCGCCAGGAGGCGGACGGCGGCGCCCTCCAGGAGCTCCTTCATCTCGAAGAGCTCGGTGATCTCGCGGCGGGACGGAGTGGTGACGAACGTCCCCACGCGAGGCCGGATTTCGACGAGCCCCTCGGTCTGCAACTGCTTGAGAGCCTCGCGCACCGGCGTACGACTGACACCGAATTCTTCAGCGAGGGCGAGCTCCGAGAGCGGCGCGCCGGGCGCGATGTCGCCCTTGATGATCCGCCGACGCATTTCGGCGATCACCCTGCCCTGCATCGACCCGTTCTTCGGTTCGCTCATTGTGCGATTCACCGAACCCTCCTCCGTATCCCGAGCCGCCCGCCGGTCATCCCAGGGGCGCGAGCGCGCCGCCGTCGAAGAACTTACCCGCGCTGTAGACCATCGGGTGACGTTCGTCGACCGCGGCGTGCACCACACGGCAGATGAAGACGGTGTGGGTGCTGGCCTGGAGCCGCTCGCGGATCTCGACCTCCATCTGCGCGCTGCTCCGCGCGATCAGCGGGCTGCCGAACGGGCCGCCGTGCCAGTCCAGATCCTTGAACTTGTCGTCGGACTTCGTCGCGAACGTGGCGGCGACGTCGAGTTGGTCCGTGGACAGGATGTTGATCGCGAGGTGGCCGGCCCGGAACAGACAGTCGTGGGTGGACGAGGTGCGCTGGACGCACACCATCACGGTGGCGGGGTCGAGCGAGATGCTCGAGAAGGCGTTGACGGCAAGCCCGCGGGGGGTCTCTCCGTCCATCGCGGTCACGACCGTGACACCGGTGACGAACTGCCGGTTGACCTGCTTCATCACGTCGAGGTCGGGCTTGGAGGCGAGCGGGGCCATGAGAGTGCTCCTTGTCATCTTGATCGTCGGTCCTGTTCCTCGTCAGTCCTGTCCCACGCGGATGATGCCGAGGGCCGAGAGCAGGGCCCGCGGATCCCATGTCACGTACTCCTCGACGATCTGGTCCCCCTCGAACCGGGCGAACGTGGCACCGCTGACGTCGACGCGCCGCGTGGTGGCGGGGACCCCGAGGAACGAGTTCGTATGGGTTCCGCTGCTGTGCCAGCGGATCGCCGCCTTGTCGCCGTCGATCAGGATGTCGTCGATGGTCGTGACCAGGTCCGGAAACGCCGCGCGTGTGGAGACGACGGCGGCTTTGAACGCGGTCAGGTCCTGTGGCTCCGGGTCGTTGCCGTGGCGGAGGTAGGCCGGGCTCAGCAGCTCGTCGAGGGCATCGACGTCCCCTTGCCCCCAGGCCGCGGCCCATACCTTCTCCGTGCGTGCGCGACGGGATTCAGCGTGCGACATCAGTCTTCTCCATTCGGTCGGCGCTCAGTTCCTTCCAGAAGGACACCGCCAGGCCGGCGATGATCACGAGGAACGGCAAGGACGTCACGATGACGGTGTTCTGAAGGGCGTCGAGGCCGCCTGCGAGCATGAGGGCGACGGCGGTGACGCCGGTGATGACTCCCCAGAGGATGAGCACCGAACGGCGCGGGGTGAGCGATCCGTTCGAGGTCATCATGCTCAGTACGTAGGTGTTGGCGTCCGCGCCGGAGACGAAGAACATCACCACCAGGAGGATCGCGACCGCCGATGTGACCCCGGCGAGCGGGAAGTGGTCGAGGGTCGCGAAGAACGCGCTGTTGATGTCGGCCGAGGTCTGCTCGGCGATGTCACCGCCCTCGAACAGATCGAGGTGGATCGCCGTACCGCCGAAGACCGTGAACCAGGTGAAGAACACCACGCTGGGTACGACAAGTACTCCGACGATGAAGCCCCGGATGGTGCGGCCCCGCGAGATGCGGGCGAGGAAGACACCGACGAAGGCGCCCCAGGAGACCCACCAGGCCATCATGAAGTAGGTCCACACCTGCATCCATTCGAGCCCGCCGAACGCGGTGCCCTGCAGGCTCATCCGGAAGAAGTCGGTGGCCCACTGGCCCACGGACTCGATGTACAGGTTCGCGATGAAGACGGCGGGGCCGACCACCAGCATGAAGACGAACAGGGCGACCGCGAGCAGCGAGCTGCCCTGGCTCAGGAACTTGATGCCCTTGCTGACGCCGGTCACCGCCGAGAGCGTGAAGACCGCGGTGACGGCGGCGATGATGAGCACCTGGGACACCGAGTTGACCGGGATCCCGAACAACGTCCCCAGGCCGTTGTTGACCTGGAGCGCGCCGAGGCCGAGCGAGGTCGTGGTGCCGAAGAGCGTCGCGAACACGGCGAGTACGTCGATCGCCTTGCCGACGGCCCCGTTGACGCGTTCGCCGAGCAAGGGCACGAACAACTGGCTGACCAGGGCGCGGCGTCCCTTTCGGTGGGTCGAGTACGCGATGGCGAGTCCGAAGATGGCGAAGATCGCCCAGGCGTGCAGGCCCCAGTCGAAGTAGGAGTACTGCAGGGCCCGTACCGCTGCGGCCGGTGTGTTCGGCTCGGCGACGCCGTGGGCAGGCGCCGCGAGGTGCGAGATGGGTTCGGCGACGCCGTACGAGACGAGGCCGATGCCCATGACCGCGCTGAGGATCATGGCGAACCAGGTCAGCGTCGAGAACTCGGGACGATCGGTGTCCTTGCCGAGCCGGATGTCGCCCGCGGGGCTGAAGGCCAGGAACACCAGGAAGACCAGGATGGCGAGTGTGACCACCAGATAGGTCCAGCCGAAGGTGCCCGTGACCCAGTTCAGGGACGCGGTCGTGACCGTGTTCAGGTTCTCCGTGAAGAGCACCGCCCAGGCGACGAAGACGGCGGAGATGCCGAGTGAGGCCCAGAAAACGGAACCGAGCCTGGCGACGGTTCCGCCCCCTTCGCCCGTGTCCTCGAAAGCGCCGTCGGCGGGGCTTTCGCCCCCGCTCGCCGACGGCTCGTCGGGCGTCATTCCCGCACCCGTCCGAAGGGGACTGGACATGAAACTCCTTGAGTCCGCGGGCTCGCCGCTACCGCCATTGGTATACAAGAAGCAGTAAGGCATGCCGTGGATTGAGCGTCAAGGGATCGGTCGAATCGAATCGCCCGAGACCGTGTGGATGCAGTAAGTAGCCAGCTCAGAAGTGATTTGAAGCCCCATGGGGCACCGTCCAGTGGATTCGAGTAAGTCGCCCCGCCTTCCCTCTTGACCGGCACCGGAGGGCATGTCTAACGTCCTGTTGCATGCAAGAGAGCAACCTGGATCGTCCGGACGCGAGCATCGGTCTCCGTAAGCTCGTGCTCTACCGCGACGTCGTCCTCACCGAGGCGGGCGAGGTGCCCGCGCAACCGGCCAGGCGAGCCAGCGTCGCCGCCGTCATCCGGAACCCCTGGACCGGTGTCGGCCCTTCGACCGATCTGTCCCCGGAGCAGGCCCACGTCGCGCCTGTACTGGCGAGGATGCTGACCGACCGGCTCATCGGCGCGCTCGGCGGCGTGGACGAGATCGAATCGTTCGGCAAGGCCGCCATCGTCGGCACGGCGGGCGAGATCGAGCACGCCGGTGCCCTCATCCACACCCCGTACTTCGGGAATCTGGTCCGGGAGTTCCTCCAGGGCGAGTCGATCATCTGCTTCGCCGACACGCGCGCCGAGGCAGGCGAAACGCTGGTCGTCCCCCTCTGGCACAAGACACTTGCCGCGACCCGCAGCCACTACCAGACCATCAGCGCCCGCGTTCCCGACGCCCCGCGTGCCGACGAGATCGTCGTCATCGCGGCCGCGTCGACGGGCCCGCGCCCCCACCCCCGCATCGGGGACCGCATGACCGACCCCGTCGTCACCACCGAAACACTCGTCACCACCGAAACACTGGAGGAAGTCCCCTCATGAACGTCCGCAAGATCGTGACCGTCGTCGAGGAGATCCACACCGAAGGCGGCCGCGCAGTCGGCAGCCCCGCCCGGATCGCCGTCGTCGCAGCGGTGATCGAGAACCCGTGGGCCGGTCAGGGCTTCGTCGAAGACCTCAATCCCGGCATCGACGCACATGCGTCCGACATCGGCGCGCTCCTCGCCCCCGCGGTGCTCGAAGCCCTGGACGCTCCCGCCGAGGCGTACGGGAAGGCCGCCGTCGTCGGCCTGGACGGCGAGGTCGAGCACGGCTCGGCGCTGATCCACACGCTCAAGTTCGGCGACCACTTCCGCAAGGCCGCGGGCGCCACCACCCTGCTGCCGGCGGTCGAGAAGCGCGGACCCGCCGGAGTGGTCTTCGACATTCCGCTGAAGCACATCACCGACGCCACGATCCGCTCGCACCACCAGACCATCGAGATCCGGCTCACCGACGCCCCCCACGCGAACGAGATCGTCATCGCGCTCGCAGCCGCCGCCCAGGGCCGTCCGCAGCAGCGCCTCGCGCCCCTGTCGACCGAGCAGTAGGAACGTATGAGCAAGCCGACCGTGGTGCTGCTGCACGGCGTCGGGCTCGACCACTCCATGTGGGAGCCCACCGCCGCGCTCCTGGCCGACCGTTTCACCGTGATCACCCCCGACCTGCCGGGCCACGGCACGCGCTCGCCCGCGCGCGACGGGGTGACGCTCGGCGACCTGGCCGACGGGGTCGTCGACGAGATTCCCGCAGGCTCCCACCTCGTCGGATTCTCGCTCGGGGCGCTCGTCGCCCAGCACGTGGCGCTGCACCGTCCGGAGCTGGTGGCCACACTGACCTCGGTCAGCTCGGTGTGCGACCGTACGCCCCAGGAGCGGGCGTCCGTCCTCGAACGGCTGCGCACCGCGGAGGCGGACTTCGAGGCGAGTGCCGCCGCTTCCCTGGAGCGCTGGTACGCAGGCACCGACGTGGACCCCGCATGTGTCGCCCGGACCAGGGCCACGCTCCTGGCCAACGACGTCGGGTCCTTCCTCGCCTGCTATCGGGTGTTCGCCACCGCGGACGCCGAACTCGGCCCTGACCTGGGCTCCATCGCCGTACGCGCACTGGCTGTGACCGGTGAGGACGATCCCGGCTCCACCCCCGGGATGACCCACCGGCTCGCCTCGGCGCTCGCGCACTGCCGCGCCGAAGTCATCCCCACAGCACGTCACATGCTGCCCGTCGAGCGCCCCGACGCGTTCGTCGACTGTCTCACCACCTTCATCGGAGAGCGCGCACATGTCTGAACTCATCACGTTGCAGCACTTCATCGGCGGTACGTGGGTGGAGCCCGCGTCGGGGGAGTACTTCGAGAGCACCAACCCGGCCACGCGCCAGGTCCTCTACCGGGCAGCACGCGGGGACGCGGCCGACGTCGACAGGGCCGTGGCCGCCGCACGCAGGGCCTTCGAGGACCCGCGGTGGCGCGACCTCAGCCAGACGCGACGCGGGCACCTCCTGCGTCGCCTCGGAGACCTGATCGCCGAGAACGCCGAAGACCTCGCCCGCATGGAGTCGCTGGACAACGGCAAACTGCTGCGCGAGATGCGCGGGCAACTGGCCACACTGCCTGAGTACTTCCACTATTACGCCGGCCTTGCCGACAAGATCCACGGCGACTTCATCCCCACCTCCGACCGCCAGGTCCTCAACTACACGGCCCGGGAGCCGCTCGGTGTCGTCGGCGCGATCACTCCCTGGAACTCGCCGCTGACCTTGACCAGCAGCAAGCTGGCCCCGGCTCTCTGCGCGGGCAACACCGTCGTGATCAAGCCATCGGAGTACACCTCGTCCACCGTCCTCAAGCTCGCCGAGCTGGCACTCGAAGCGGGGTTCCCGCCGGGCGCGGTCAACGTCGTCACCGGGTTCGGCGCCGAGGCCGGGCAGGCGCTGGTCGACCACCACGACCTCGCGAAGATCTCCTTCACCGGCAGTACCGCCACCGGGGCCCGTATCGCCGCGGCGACCGCGAGCCGGTTCATCGGCTCGACGCTCGAACTCGGCGGCAAGTCGCCCAACATCGTCTTCGACGACGCGCAGATCCCCAACGCCGCGATGGGAGTCGTCGCCGGTATCTTCGCCGCCGCGGGACAGACCTGCATCGCGGGGAGCCGTGTCTTCGCGCACCGTTCCGTCTACGACGAGTTGCTCGAACGCGTCTGTGAGCGCGCCAAGACCATCCGCATCGGCGATCCCATGGACGAGGCGACCGAACTCGGACCGCTGGCCTTCGAGGACCAGCGCGACAAGGTGGCCGGATACGTCGACCTCGGACGCAGCGAAGGCGCCCGGGTGCTGACCGGCGGACGCCCCACCGACGGCGGGCTCGGCGGCTACTTCTACGAGCCCACCATCCTCGTGGACGTCGACAACAGCATGCGCGTCGTCCGCGAGGAGATCTTCGGCCCCGTCCTTGCGGTCATGCCGTTCGACACCGAGGACGAAGTCGTACGCCTGGCCAACGACACCGAGTACGGACTCGCGGCCGGCGTCTGGACGACGAACCTCGCACGGGCACACCGGATGGCGGCACGTCTGGACGCCGGGACCGTCTGGGTCAACACCTACCGGGCCATGTCCCCGATGTCGCCGCGGCAGGGCTTCAAGACCAGCGGGTCCGGCGTCGAACACGGCACCGAGTCCATCAAGGAGTACACCCGCCTCAAGAGCGTCTGGATCAACACGAGCGAGGAGCCCGTGGCCGACCCGTTCACGATGCGGAGCTGAACCACGTGGGACTGAGCCATGTGGGACTGAGCCATGCGGGACTGAACACGCGGGACTGAACCACGCGGGACTGAACCACGCGGAGCTGACATGCCACAGATCGCCATCACGCTCGCCGAGGGCCGCACTCCGGCACAGATCCGGGACCTGATCCACGAGGTGCACGGCGCGGTCCTGCGCACCACGAACACCCGGCCCGAATACATCCGGGTCGTCGTCCACGAAGTCCCCCGCACGCACTGGGCCACCGGGGACGTCACCCTCACCGAGATGGACCACAGTCACCAGGACGCCCCGCTCGCCCTGGGTACCGAAGAAGAGGAGCAGCCATGAGGTTTTCGTTGTTCGTTCACATGGAGCGCTGGGACGAGGAGGACAGCCACCGGCAGCTGTTCGAGAACCTCTCCGAACTGGCCCTCATGGCCGAGGCAGGCGGGTTCTCCACCGTGTGGATCGGGGAGCACCATGCGATGGAGTACACCATTTCCCCCAGCCCCATGCCGCTGCTCGCCCACATCGCCGCGAAGACCTCGACCATCCGCCTGGGCGCGGGAACCATCATCGCCCCGTTCTGGCACCCGATCCGGGCCGCCGGTGAATGTGCCCTGCTCGACGTCATCAGCAACGGTCGCATGGAGGTCGGCCTTGCCCGGGGCGCCTACCAGTTCGAGTTCGACCGGATGACGGACGGCGTCTCGGCCCGCGACGGCGGGAAACACCTGCGTGAGCTCGTGCCCGCAGTCCGTGCGCTCTGGCAGGGCGACTACGCCCACGACGGCGACATCTGGCAGTTCCCCACGTCGACCAGTGTGCCCAAGCCGGTGCAGCAGCCCACCCCGCCCATGTGGATCGCCGCCCGCGACCCCGACTCCCACGACTTCGCGGTGAGCCAGGGCTGCAACGTCATGGTCACCCCGCTGATGAAGGGCGAGGAGGAAGTGGCCGACCTCAAGCGGAAGTTCGACACCGCGGTGGCCAACCACCCCGAGGTGCCGCGCCCCGACCTGATGGTGCTGCGGCACACACACGTCCACTCGCCCGACGAGCCCGAAGGATGGCGCCCCGCCGCGGAGGCGATCAACCGCTTCTACCGGACCTTCGACGCCTGGTTCGGCAACAAGAACACCCCTGACAACGGATTCCTCGCCCCCAGCCCGGAGTCGAAGTTCGAGGACCGTCCCGAGTTCGAACCGGAGTCGCTGCACAAGACCGCGATGATCGGCACCCCGGAAGAAGTGGTCGAGCGGCTGCGCGCCTACGAGGAGCTCGGCATCGACGAGTACAGCTTCTGGATCGACACCGGCCTGTCGCACGAGGAGAAGCGCGAGTCCCTGGAGCTGTTCATCAAGGAAGTCATGCCGGCTTTCCAGTGAGGGCGCCCGCCACCACGCGGGCGGTCTCTCGCCCGAGGTCCGACACGGAGGGCTCGGTCGCCGGCAGACACCGCCCCGTGCCGGGATCGTAGACGCAGCCCAGCACCCCGGCGTGGTCCGTGGCGGGCTCGGACAGTTCGGAGTCCCAGCCGTGCGAGAGCAGGGCTTCGTGCAGTTCGCGCGAGGAATCGCCGGGCACGATCGTGTCCGCGGTGCCGTGCACGAGCCGTACGGGCACCGGTGTCACCGCCGGGCCGATCACGCGGAGGGGAACGGTGCCCGTGGCGCGTGCCGGGAAGCGGTAGCCGCCCGCGATGCCGATCACCGCGGTCGGCCTCCAGCCGTCGAAGAGCTCCGGCTGGAGGGCTGCAGCCATCGCGGCGCCTGCCCCCGCGGACCACCCGGCGAGGATCAACTCCCCTTCTCCGTCGCTGAGTGCGCGGACGTAGTCGCGCCCGAACCGCAAGGAGTCGGTGAGATGCGCCCGGCCCCCGTCGGCCTGGTCCGAACGCCAGTCGGGGACAAGGACGGTGAGGCCCGACCCGGCGATCTCTTGGGCAAGCGGCGCCATCACGTCCCGCTCGTCGGGCCCCATTCCGTGCCACAGCAGCACACACCGATCGTCCTGCTGCTCCGAGGCGTAGATGTCGACGAGTTTGCTGTCGCTGCCGGTGGCGTACCGCACCGTCCGGGTCGTGATCCTCACGTCTGTTCTCCAGTTCACACGGGGTGAGTCTGCTCAGACATGCAGGGTAGGCCGGTAGACGAGTTCTTGGATGTGGCCGTCGAGCGTCCGGTGCTCGATCAGCTCGAGGTCGAAGTCGGCCGCACCCTGGAAGATCGGGTCGAGGCCTGTCCGCCCGGTGATCACAGGGAAGAGCGTGACCTGGACACGGTCGACCAGACCGGCGGCCATCAGCGCCCGGTTCATCGACAGACTGCCGTGCGAACGCAACGGCACCTCGGACTCCTTCTTGAGCAGAGCGACGACGTCGACGGCATCGCCGCTCGCGATGGTCGCGTCCGGCCAGTCGAGGGCCCCTTCCAGCGTGGTCGACACCACCGTCGCGGGCAGGCTCCTCATCCGTGTGACCCATGGGTCGAGTACCTCGAACTCCTCGGTGCCCGAAGCCAGCATCCGCGCGAACGCCCGATAGGTGTTGGCCCCGAAGACCATCCGCTGCTCCTCGCCGTAGAGGGCGAGGCGGTGGTCGAGGAGCTCGGGGCCCTGCTTGCCCCAGTAGCCGGTCCAGCCGCCGCCGGCGGCGCCGAAGCCGTCGAGGCTGGAGAAGACGTCGAAGGTGTAGGTGGCGGTCATGGTGCTCTCCTCGCGTGCGGTTGACGGTGTGTTGTCGTGGATACAGACCGGCGACCACGGCGAGACTCATCGCACCCGCTGTCAGCGGCCGGTGGAGCCGTCGATCTGTTCGCGGATGATGTCCGCGTGGCCCGCGTGTCGGCCGGTCTCCTCGATCATGTGCACCAGGACCCAGCGCATCGACGGTGCCGGGCCCCGGCGCGGGGGTCGCGGGGCGGGCAGAGCCAGATCTGTGCAGGCGTCGATGACCTGGTTCGCGCGCCCGACGGCAGCCCGGTAGTCGGCGAGCACGCTGTCGACGGTGTCCAGCTTGGACGGCCGCATCGTGGCAGGCCAGTTCCCGGCATCCTCACCGAGGAAGTAGAACCGTTCGACGTACGTCAGATGCCTGAGCAGGCCGAGGAGGTTGGTGCCCGAGGGTACGGGCCCTGTCCGGACCTGCGGTTCCGGTACGTCCGTGACCTTGTCCCCGATCGAGTTCCGCAGGTAGTCGAGGAAGCCCCGCAGGGTGGCCTTCTCGTCGGCGCCGGTCGACGGAGGGCCGGTGTCCCGCACCCGAGTGCGGGGGCGCTCCGCTTCGGCCGCTCGTTGGACGAGCAGGACGTTGTCGATGACGGTGGCGATCTCACCGGCGGGGCCCGTGGCCCGGCGGCGGGGCATGTCGGCGCGCACGACGGTCCAGCGTGTGGGGTCGAGGTCGAGCTCGGCGGCGATCTCGGTGGGTGTGGGGTAGTGGATGTCGGGGTCCTGGTCCCATGACCAGGGCGCGGTGGAGCCATGGTCGACGATCAGCAGGCGACCGCCGGGACGGAGGGCGTGTGCGGCGGCTCGCAGGACTTGGTCGCGGGGCAACGCGAACGGGGTCTGGAAGTACTGGGCGGAGATGAGGTCGAACCGGCCCGCCGGGAAGCTGACGGCCAGATCGTGCTGTTCGGCGACGACCCGGTCCAGGACGCCGAGTTCGTGAGCGCGGTCCCGTAGGCGTTCGACGGCGGTGGTGGAGATGTCCACGGCGGTGACCTGCCAGCCCTGCTGCGCGAGCCAGATGGAGTCGCCGCCCGCGCCGCAGCCCAGATCCAGGGCGGAGCCGGGGCGCAGCGGTGCGGCGGTCTCGGCGAGCAGCGGGTTGACACGGGCGCCCGAGCTGTTCTGGGCGCGGTAGTGCCGCTCCCAGAACAGCTCGGCGTCCTCGCCCGCCGAGCCCTGGTCGCTCGCGGTGGCATCGGCGGTGGATCGTTGGCGTCGGATGGGGTCCATCTGAGTTGCCCTTCGTCGGCCGGCGTGCCGAGCGCGATCCGATACGAACGAACCTTCGGCGCCGGTGAGGTACGGACAGCATCGACACCGCCCTTTCACTCCAGCAAGAAAAGTTGCGGATCCGCACAATCGATCCGCATCATCGGGGACATGGACAACCCCACAGGCGATGTTCTGGCCGGAGTCGGGCCGCGTCTGCGTGCTCTGCGCCAGGCGCGGAGCACCACGCTGGCCGCGCTGGCTGACGAAACCGGCCTCACGGCGAGCACGCTGTCCCGCCTGGAGAACGGCAAGCTTCACCCCACCCTTGAGCAGTTGCTGCCCCTGGCCCGGGCGTACGACGTCCCGCTCGACGATCTCGTCGCGGCGCCGCCCACCGGCGACCCGCGCGTCCACCTGCGGCCAGTACGGCGTTCCGGGCTTGTGATGGTGCCTCTGACCAGGCGGCCCGGCGGCATCCAGGCCTACAAGGTGATCTACCCACCCGCCGACCGGTCACCGACCTTGAACCTGCGGACCCACGAGGGTTACGAGTGGTTCTACGTCCTCAACGGGCACGTCAGGTTCGTACTCGGGGAGCGGGAGTTCCGGCTCGGCGTCGGCGAGGCCGCGGAGTTCGACACCCGCGTACCGCACTGGATCGGCAGCGCCGACAGCCAACCGGCGGAGCTGCTCGCCCTGTTCGGCGCGCAGGGCGAGCGTGCACACCTGGCGCCGTCCGGGCAGTGACGCTCTCGGCCGCTGCCACCGCGCGTGCCGACGATCCCCCTCGGGCCCGCGATGGCACCTGGCACCGCGTCCTCGTCGCTTTGCAGGCCCGCGCGGACGCGGATGGCGATCTGGACTGGCTTGTCGGCGTCGGTTCCACGGTCGTCCGCGCTCACCAGCACGCCGCCGGCGCCGCGAAAAGGGGGCTCCGGCCGGTGAGCCGAACGACCACGCTCTCGGCCGATCCCGCGGCGGACCGAGCACCAAAGTCCACCTGGCCGCCGACGGCCGATGCCGCCCGATCGCCTTCGTAGTCACCGCCGGACAAGCAGGTGACGCACCGCAGTTCGAGCGTGTCATGGCCGCTATCCGTGTCCCGCGCCCGGTTGGTCGACCTCGTGTCCGTCCCGACACCGTGCTCGCTGACCGCGCCTACTCATCTCGGGCGATTCGCGCCCACCTACGCAGGCGCGGAATCCGCGCGGTCATCCCCGAACCCGCTGACCAGCAGGCCAACCGGAAGCGCCGCGGACCACGCGGCGGCCGCCCGATCGCGCTCGACCGTGATGCTTACCGCCTCCGCAACGCTGTCGAACGCTGCATCAACCGGCTCAAGCAATGGCGCGGCATTGCCATGCGCACCGACAAACTCGCCACGAACGATCAGGCCGCGCTCCATGTCGCAGCCATCTTCCTCTGGCTCAAACCATGATCCATCAGTCGCCAGCGCCGAGGCCGCCGACGACAACCAGTTCGCGACTGGTGAACTCGCCGGTGAGCATGGGCATGGCGGCAGCGATCGCTTCCTTGGCCTCGGGCAACCGCAGGGATGCGTCGTGGTGGTCCTTCGATTCCCAGACCTCCGTGACCACGATCGTGTCCGGCTCTTCGGCGGCCAGGCCCACCACGTAGCTTCTGCAGCCAAGCTCGCGGAGACTATCGGCTCCGGAGAGCAGGATCGCGACCACGTCGTCGCGCTTGCCGGGCTGGGTCTTCATTGAACCGATGTAGCCATAGGCCATGTCATGCCGCCTTCGTCGGAGTTGCTGTTACTCGGCACCATCATGTCGCCCCTTCAGACGACGCGACCGGCACCCTGCCGCAACCCCGGGGGCGCACGAATCACTGATCTATCAGGAGCCGGGAAAGATCCAGCAGACACGGCCTAGGGGAGGAGGGGTGCCCGACCGGTAGGCGGCCGGTTGCTGCCGCTGGGCGCGCGGCTCAAGTCGACCACGCAGAAGAGGTTGCCGTCCGGGTCGGCGAGAACGACGAAGTCGGGGTCCGGGGGATAGAGGTCCCATTCGACGGCTCGTGCACCCAGTGAGACCAGCCGCCGGACCTCGGCGTGCTGTTCCTCCGTGGTGTCGGTGAACAGGTCCAGATGGAGCCGCGGCCGGGGCTCCACCGGAGACGTGCTGTGCTGCAGGCCGAGGGCCCGGCCGGAGCCGTCGGCGTGGTCGAGCGTTCGCCAGGCCTCGCTCTTCCACTCCGCGGTGGCGACCAGGTCCAGCGCCTGCGTCCAGAAGGCGACCGCGCGCGGAATGTCGCTTACGCCGATGACGGGAACTCCGAGTCTGAGCATGTGCGGGAGCCTAGGCCCCCGTCAGGCCGGTCGGCGTGCCTAGGGCCCGGTCCGCACTGCGCCGGCCCTCGCCGAGCAGGTCGTCGGCCCGGTTGGGGCGCTGGCACAGTGCGTTGGGGTGGTCCTGCTCTCGGCGATGAGCGCGAGGCGCAGTGAGTCGATCTCGTCGGGCGATCGGGCGGTGGAGCGTCGGACAGCAGCCGCAGCCAGCCGTTCTCGTGTGTACCCCTCATGATGCAATGGGGCCCAGGAGCTCACTGTGGATGATCTCTCCGTGGCAGGGGCCGGAGCATGGAGATCCTCTCCGTGCGGATCGCCGCGCCCACATGTTTCGATCGACATCAGCAGCACCGCGCCGACCTGGCGGTACTGCGCCGAGGGGACGGGATACAGGTATGCATGCCACCGAAACGCACGCCCCGGGGCGAACCCACCGAGAGGACACACGATGAGCGCCACGGTCGTTCGAGCGATCCTCGAGCACATCCCTGCCGACCGGGTACTCACCGATCCGGACAGTGTCGAGGCCTTCCGCAGTGACCAAGCGGCATGGGCGCCCAGCGGCCGACCCGCGGCCGTCGTCCGCGCGAGGTGCACCCAAGACGTCGCCGACACGGTGCGTGCCTGTATCCGGCACCGCACTCCGGTCGTCGCCCGCGGCGCGGGCACCGGCCTTTCCGGGGGCGCCAACTCGGGCGAGGGGCACGTGGTCGTGGCGCTCGACGGCATGGACGAGATCGTCGAGGTGAACCCTCTGGAGCGTCTGGCGGTCGTGCAGCCCGGGGTCGTCAACGACCATCTGCGGGCGGCGGTGGCCGAGCACGGTCTCTGGTATCCGCC
The DNA here is from genome assembly GCF_055570235.1 of Streptomyces sp. NPDC031274. NCBI lineage: Bacteria > Bacillati > Actinomycetota > Actinomycetes > Kitasatosporales > Streptomycetaceae > Streptomyces > Streptomyces sp. NPDC031274. Next base: position 53,110 of record NZ_JBVIHP010000017.1, read on the forward strand.
GGACCCCGCGAGCTCCCCCTGGTCGACCATCGGCGGCAACGTGGCCACCAACGCAGGCGGGGTCTGCTGCGTCAAGTACGGCGTCACCGGTGACTACGTCCTCGCCCTGGAGATGGTCAACGGACTCGGTGAGATCGTGCGGCTCGGCCGGCGCACGGCGAAAGGCGTCGCAGGCTACGACCTGACGGGGCTCGTCGTCGGCTCGGAAGGAACGCTCGGCATCGTCACGGAGGTGACCGTCCGCCTGCGGCCCATGCCGCCGGCCTCGGTCACGGTCGCAGGCCACTTCGGCTCCGTCGTCGACGCCGGAGCCGCCGTACGCGCCGTGGCCGACGCGGGGCTGACTCCGTCGGCGCTTGAACTGATCGACCGGCACTGCCTGCGTGCCGTCGACGCGTGGAAGAACATGGGCCTCTCGCTCGACGCCGATGTAGTACTCCTCGGCCGGATCGACGAGCCGGGCGAGACCGGCGACGCCCAGGCCGAGCGCATGGTCGACTGTTTCCGCGGGGCCGGTGCCTCCTGGGCCGAGCGGTCCACGGACGAGCACGAGGCCGACGCCCTGTTCGCGGCCAGGCGGCTCGCCTATCCCGCCCTCGAACGTCTGGGTCCGGTCCTGACCGAGGACATCTGTGTGCCCAAGGAGCACATCCCGGAGATGCTCGGCCGCATCGAGAAGACCGCCTCCCGGCACGACATCCTCATCGCCAACATCGCGCACGCGGGCGACGGCAACCTGCACCCGCTGCTGATCACCCCGCCCGGCGACGACGCCGCACGCACCCGGGCGCAGGCGGCCTTCGCCGAGATCATCGCCGACGCCATCGCGCTGGGCGGCACGGTCTCCGGCGAGCACGGGGTGGGCCTGCTCAAACGCCCGGGCCTCGCCGCGGAGATCACGCCGGAGGCCATGGCCATGCAGCGCGCCGTGAAGCAGGCTCTGGACCCGCACGGCGTGCTGAACCCCGGCAAGGTGCTGTCCTGAGCGTTGACGGTGCGGTGGAATGAGGGTTCTCTCTTGCTGCGGATGAGGTGCGGGGGAGTCCTGCACCAGGAGGGGAGACAGCACACTCATGCCAAGTGAGCGAGAACTCGGTGTGGCCGTCGTCGGCACCGGGAAGATGGGCGCCGACCATGTACGCCGTCTCCATGACGTCATCAGCGGAGCGCGGGTGACAGCCGTCGTCGACATCGAGGCGGACCGGGCGAAGTCCCTCGCCGCCACGATCGACGGGTGCACGGCCTACACCGAGACGGCGTCCGCCCTCGCGTCGCAAGAAGTGGATGCCGTACTCATCGCCTCTCCCGGCCCCGCGCACGAGTCGGCCCTGGTCGAAGCCCTCGGCCGCGATCTGCCGGTGCTGTGCGAGAAGCCGATGACTCCGGACACGGCTTCCGCCCTGCGGATCCTGGAGGCGGAGCAGCGGCTCGGGCGTCGGCGCATCCAAGTGGGCTTCATGCGGCGCTACGACGCCGAGTACGTCAAGCTCAAAAGGCTCATCGAGAGCGGTGAGCTGGGCGCGGCCCTGATGCTGCACCAACGGCATCGCAATCTGGCGATGCCGCCGGCCTTCACCGACGAGATGCTCATCACCAGCTCGGTCTCCCACGAGGTGGACGCGACGCGCTGGCTGCTCGATCAGGAGATCACGGCTGTCACCGTGCACAAGCCGACGGCGTCGTCGCTCGCCCCGTCCGGCATGAACGACCCGCAGTTCGTTCTCTTCGAGACCACGTCGGGCGCGCTCGTCGACGTGGAGATCTTCGGGCACTGCGGTTACGGCTACCAGGTGCAGGCCGAGGCGGTCTGCGAGCGTGGCACCGTACGCATCGGGGACGAACAAGGGCCCCGAATCAGTGCCGACGGCCGCTGGGGAGGCGGCGTCCCTCCGGACTACGTCGAGCGTTTCGAGGATGCCTACGACCGCGAGGTGCAGGCCTGGGTGGACGCCACCCGCAGGGGCGAGATCACAGGACCGAGCGCCTGGGACGGCTACGCGGCCGCGGCCGTGTGCGAGGCGGGCGTGGTGTCCCAACGGGAGGGCGGGCGCACCGAGGTCGAGCTGGTCGAGCGACCCGCGTTCTACGCGTAGAGGGGGGGGGGGGGGGGGGGGGGGGGGGGGGGGGGGGGGGGGGGGGGGGGGGCCTGGGGGGGGGGGGGGAAGGGGGGTGGGGAGGGGGAGGAGCACCCTTTGGTGCGGGGGGGGGGGGGGGGGGCCGCGGCCCCCCCCCCCCCCCCCCCCCCCCCCCCCCCCCCTGTGCCGTCCCTACGGGCGGACCGTGAGCACCAGCTTCCCCGTGACGCGCCCCGTCTCGCCCTCCGCGTGCGCCTTGGCGGCCTCGGCGAGCGCGTACGTGCCCGAGACGTGGGCCCGGAGTTGTCCGGACTCCACGAGCTCCGCGATCGCGGCCATGCCCGCCTGGTCGTGCTCCACCAGCATGTCGGTGGCCCGCACGTTCAACTCGGCCGCGCGCGCGGTCACGTCATCGAAGTCGCCCGGCAGGATCGACACCAGGATGCCGCCAGGACGCAGCACCTCCAGGGAGCGCAGCCGGTCATCGCCGCCCAGCGGGTCGAGGACCACGTCGATGTCGCGGGCCTCCTGCACGAAGTCGGCGGTGCGGTAGTCGATGACCTCGTCAGCGCCGAGTCCGCGTACGAAGTCGTGCTTGGCGGCAGAGGCCGTGCCGATGACGTACGCGCCGCGCGCCTTGGCGATCTGCACCGCGACATGGCCCACGCCACCGGCCGCCGCGTGCACCAACACTCGCTGTCCGGCCTCGACCTCGGCGTTGTCGACGAGGGCCTGCCAGGCGGTCAGCGCCACCAGCGGAAGCGCGCCCGCCTCGACGTGGCTCAGCCCGGCGGGCCTGGGCACGAAAGCGCGGGTGGGCCCGGTCACGTACTCGGCGTGCGAACCGGCCCCGTAGGGGTAGGGCAGCATCCCGAACACCTCGTCGCCCGGCTTGAACAGCGAGACGCCGATGCCGACCGCCTCGACGACGCCCGACACGTCCCACCCGAGCGTGAACGGCGGCTTGCCGAGGAAGGCGCCGAACCTGCGGTGCTTCCAGTCGGTCGGGTTCACGCCCGCGGCGTGCACGGCGACGAGGATCTGGCCGACGCCGGGCTTCGGGCGCGCGACCTCGACCTCCTCCAGTACGTCGGGGTCGCCCAGGGTGTCCTGGCTGATCGCCTTCATGGTCGGCTCGGTCGGCTCGGTCGGTTCTGCGGGCTGAGAAGTGGTGTCGGTGGTCATGGATCCAGCGTGCGGCAAGGGCCTGACCTCGGCAATGGCAAGATTGCCATTAAGCGATAAGATCGTGCCATGGCCTCGATGGAATTCCTGCCCGACCGCCCGCACCGCGTGGTCGTTCTCGCGCTCGACGGCGTGTACCCCTTCGAGCTCGGCATCCCGAACCGGGTCTTCCCGTTGGTCCCAGGGGCGTACGAGGTGGTGACCTGCTCGGCGACCGACGACCGCACGGTGGCCACCGACGCCGACTTCACCATCACGGTCGGGCATGGCCCCGAGGCGCTGGAGAGCGCGGACACGGTGGTCCTGCCGCCTTACGATCTGCGACGCGTCACCGCCGAACTTCCGGAGCCGGTGCGCGCCGCGCTCGCCCGGATCAGGCCCGGCACGCGACTCGTCTCCATCTGCACGGGGGCCTTCACGCTCGCCGCCGCCGGTCTGCTGGACGGGCGGCCCGCGACGACGCACTGGGCGCTCGCGGACCACTTCCGGCGGATGTTTCCGCACGTCCCCCTGGACCCCGACGTGCTGTTCGTCGACGACGGTGACGTGCTGACCTCCGCGGGCGCGGCCTCCGGGGTCGACGTGTGCCTGCACGTGGTGCGCTCCGACCACGGCAGCGCGGTCGCCAACCGGGTCGCCCGGCACTGTGTCGTGCCGCCGTGGCGGGAGGGCGGCCAGGCCCAGTACATCGAGCAGCCGATCCCGGACGAGGGTGCCACCGGCACCGCCGCCACCCGCGCCTGGGCCCTGGGGCGCCTCGACCGGCCGCTCGCCCTGCGGGAGTTGGCCGCGCACGCCCGGATGAGCCCACGCACGTTCGCGCGCCGCTTCCAGGAGGAGACGGGCGTGAGTCCCGGCCGGTGGCTGATCCAGCAGCGGGTGCACCGGGCACGGCATCTGCTGGAGTCCAGCGATCTGCCGGTCGACCGGGTCGCGGCGGAGGTCGGATTCGCCACCGGGACGTCGCTGCGGCAGCACCTGCAGGCGGCTATCGGGGTGTCGCCGCAGATGTATCGGAAGACGTTCCAGGCGGGTGCGGCGGCCGGTGGCACCTAGGGGCCACCGGCCGAGGGGTTGAGGGGCTGAGGGGTCCGGCAGTACATGTATCGGCCAGCTTTCCCGAGTGGGGGTGCACTGGAATGGTTACCGCACGCAAAGGTGCGTGCACAAAGAGTAAGGAACGATCATGGGTAACCGTCAGTCCCCCCAGGACAAGAGCCGCGCCCGCCGCGAGCAGGAGCGCAACAAGCAGAAGCCCCAGCGGCCGGACGAGCAGGCAGACGTCGAGAGGGGCGAGCGGAACCAGCGCCCGGAGCCCGGTGCCAAGCCGGCCGGCGACATGGACTTCTAGGCCTGACGGGCCTGACAGCGGCGCCTCACCACCTCTGACGGGGCGGTGGGGCGCCGCAGTCGTTCCCAGTGAAGGGCGAGACGTACGAGACGTACGAGACGTACGGGATGCACGAGAAGCACGAAAGAAGCGGAGCGGGTCACGGAGCGTTCACTCGGTCCATGATTTCGACTCGTGGGAGAACCGGTGGCGGTCCGGGCGCACCTACGGGGGCACGATCGCTTGGCCGCCCGGTGCACTGGTCCGAGAGGAGTCAGGTCCGGTCGATATGTACGTTGGTCGACTTCACGCGGGCGGTGGCCTCCATGCCGACTTCAAGGCCCAGCTCTTCCACGGCCTCCCGGGTCAGGAGCGAGACGAGCCGGTGCGGCCCCGCCTGGATCTCGACCTGGGCCGCGATGTCGCCGAGCTTCACGGCGGTCACGATGCCAGGGAAGGCGTTGCGGACCGAGGTGTAGGAACTGTCGTCCTCGCCGTCGTTCTTGGCGAGCTCGACCGAGAAGGCTGCCAGATCCCGCCCGTCGATAAGTCGACGTCCGCCATCATCACGATGGGTGGCCACGCGCCCGGCATCGGCCCACCGGCGTGCGGTGTCCGGACTCACGCCGAGGAGGCGGGCCGCCTGCCCGATTGTGTAACGCTGCATACGCGCAAGGGTAGAGGCGCTTTCCTTGCATATGCAAGGAAATTCGGCCACTTTGCTTCGCAAATGCCATGGGGCAGTGACGTGGGGGATCCTCGCGGCGGCGCGCGGCATCGCTGTCGGAGCCTATCGAACGACCGCTCAACTGCCCGGCCGCTGGGGCGTGCGGCCGGTGCGGTCGTCGAACGATGGCGACCCCGCTGCCGCCGAGGCGAAGGTCCCGAACAGCTCGTGACTTCCGGGTTCGTCCGATCTGCCAGGTGTTCCGGCCGACAGCCTTGTGGATGCGACCACCCTCCGTCGTGGGCCCGTTTCGGGGCATTAACGTGTGAATCACCGCAGGCGAACAGCCTGACAAATCAGCACTAGATCTCCCTGTGAGGCGAGTCTTCATGAGTCTGAGCATCCGCAATCAGATCGCCGGAACCGTCACCGCCGTCACCCCGGGCGAGGTCATGGCGACCGTCAAGGTCCGTCTCGACGGCGGCCAGGACGTCACCGCCGCGATCACCCTTGAGGCCGTCAAGGAGCTCGGTCTCGCTGAGGGCTCCGCGGTCAAGGCCCTCGTGAAGTCCACGGAGGTCTCGCTGGCGACGGGCCCGGTCGCGGGCCTGTCCATCCGTAACCAGATCCCCGGCACCGTCACCGACGTCGCCACCGGTGGTGCCATGGCTGCCGTGAAGGTCTCCGTTCAGGGCGGCGAACTGACCGCTGCCATCACCAAGGACGCCGTCGCCGACCTGAAGCTGACCTCCGGCTCCTCCGTCGTCGCCCTGATCAAGTCGACCGAGATCTCCCTCGCTGTCTGATTCCGATTCCGGCCGGCTGCCTACAGATCGGCGAGGAGACCGTCGAGCGCCTTGTTGAGGGCTTCGGAGTTGGCCGGTCCGAACCACGTGGTGCGGATGCGTTCGTTGTTTCCGTTCGGCGTCTCGTGGTCGGCGGCGAGCTGGTGCAGCGAGCGGGTCTCGTCGCTCAAGGCGCGGCCGACGCCCTGGAAGAGGCTGCGAACGTAGCTGTCCGCGTCGGCGGCGGCCACGCCGTGGCCGATGGCCCACGACGTGAGCGTGGCGAGGTACGAGTAGTGCGTGGTCAGCGTCCCCGTCAGCGCGGAGAAGACGTTGAAGGCCGCCTCGTCCGCCACTGGCTGGACCCCGCCGAGACGCTCGAAGAGCGCGTCCACCACCGGGTGGGAGGGGAACGTCACCGTGACGGAGCGGCGTTCGCGTACGGAGGGAAGCGGGATCGCCCGTACCAACACCGCTTCGGTGGCAAGCAGTTGGCGCAGGTCGTCGTTGGCGACGCCGGCCATTACGTTGACCACGGTCTTGTCGTCGGCCACCTTCAGGCCGGCCAGTGCTTCGTGCCGGTCCGGTGCGCGTACGGCGATGATCACCACCTCGGAGCGGTCCACCACCTCCTGATTGTCGGCGCACACCTGTACGCCCTCGTGGCGCGAGGACAGTTCGGCGGCCGTGCGGGCTCCCCGGGGAGAGAGGAACACCTCTGGCGACTCGCCGCCGCCCCCGTCGCACAGCCCCGTCACGATGGCCCTGCCGATCTCGCCCACTCCGATGACACCGATGCGCTTCACTGCGTCTCCTCCATGATCCGTGCCGGTCGCGTTCGTTTCTGTAGCAGTGTCACCGCTACGAGGGCCAGCGGACAGGGAGTTGTCCCGGCTCAGCCCAGCGTCGCCCAGGTCGTCTCACTCGGTGAGGGAGGCTCGGAGGAACTCCAGGATCTCCGCCCGCGCGGGCTCGGCCTGCTGTTCCATGCCCGGCACGCTGAGGAACGCGTGCCCGGCTCCCGGGTATTCGGAGAGTCGCGCTTGCGTCCCGGCTGCTTGCAGTCGTTCGGCGTAGCGGCGGCCGTGATCGGCTATCGGGTCGAATGTCGGCACCACTACGAGCGCCGGTGCCAGCCCGTTCAGATGGTCGGCGTACAGCGGCGAGAGCGTGCGAGGGTCGGTTTCCGGTGCGACTGCGAGCCGTTGGAACAGTTGCAGCTGCGGCACGGCGAGGGTCGGGGTGCGGGCGTACTCGGCGATGGAGGCGTGGTCGAGCATCGTCTCGGTCACGTCCACAGCGGGGTTGACCAGTACCTGCGCCCGGAGGTGCAGGCCGGACTCCTTGGCGCGGATCGCTGCCAGGGCGTTGATCAACCCGCCGCAGCTCTCGCCGAAAACGGCGGTCCGCGCCGGGTCGATGCCCCACCGCGCGGCATGCTGCACGACGTGCTGGAGCACGTCCCAGCCGTCGTCGACGGCCGCCGACAGCGGAGTCTCCTGGTCGAGGAGGCGGTGCTCGACCGAGACGACGACGGCGGGCAGTTGAGCGGCCAGGTGACTGTTCACCCAGTCGCTCTGCACCGCCGTGCCCGCGAACCCTCCTCCGTGTATGTGCAGCACGAGGGGCAGGTCGGCCCGGTCGGCACCCCGGCCGTCGAGTCCGGGTGAGGGCCGGTACACCCGGACCGGCAGCTCACGGCCGGGCAGCGTCACCTTCCGCCACTGGATCGCGGCGCCGGGATCCGGATCCCCGAGTATCGCCCGCGCCGCGGTGGACGCCCGGAAGCGGTTCTCCGCGTCGCGGTAGGTGCGCAGCTCTTCGGGCGTTATCGCCGACCAGTTCGGCTCCGGCGGCCGCTCCACAGCAGTGACCTCGCTCATGGCTTCTCCTTGTCCAGTGGCCCAGATAGTTTCGCGACCTCAGGTATCGATACTCAAGGTAGCGGAAACAGGTATCGTATGGATATGGCTTCGACCACATCCGCCAGACCGCCCGGTCGTCCGCGAGCCGGCGTCAACACCAAGGTGTTCGCCGCCACGTTGAGCACGGTCGACGATCTCGGCTACGCGCGCGCAACCGTCGAGCGCATCGCTGCCGCGGCCGGCGTCGCGAAGTCGACGGTCTATCGGCGCTGGCCCTCGAAGGGCGCGCTGATCGTGGACTGCCTCCTGGACGCGTTCGGCCCGGCGCCGTTGACGGGCACCAGTCGCGCCGAACTCATGTCCTCAACGATCCGCTGGGTCGCGGCGACGATCGCCGAGCCCGGGGTGGGCGATGCGTTCGCCGGCGTGTTCAGCGACGCCGTGAGCGACCCGGCCCTGCGCGAGATCCTGTCCTCACGGTTGCAGGACCCGTACCGGCTCGCGCTCCAGGACGCGCTCGGAGAGCCGGAGCACCGGATCCTGTTCTTCATCGACGTCGTGGTCGGCGTCTTGCTCCACCGGATGGGCATGACCGGCGAGCCGATGGTCGATGCCGACGTCGACGCACTGGTCGAGATGGTCCTGCCGCACTTCGCCGATGATCCCGGCGGGGCGTAGTTCCGGATCAGGTCATGGTTGCCTGCGCCTGCAGTGCCGACATGGGGTGGTCGGGGTGGGGCAGGTGCGTCGGCAGGGCGGGCCGTGCGGCTGGTACGGGGTACCGGTCGAGCGGACAAACCGTTGGCGCAGGCGTCGTTGCTGTTGCCGGCGGCCGCAGAGCTCCGGAGGAGGCGCCGCCGCGAACCGCTGGGCGCAGTGGGACGGCACTCGCTGGTCCGCGATGCCGAGCCCGCCGCCGGGCAAGGTCGAGGACTTCCGCCGATTCAGTGTTCCCGGCGTCCGGAAGACGAGACCGGCCCCCTTTGACCTGTGATGGTGGTGTAGGAGTGACTTGCTGCTTCTGCATGCTTTCCGTCCGGCAACGGTGAAACCGTGGGCGGGGTACCGCTTCCATTGCCAGGTCCACGGTCCATACTGGTCGGGCCCTGACCACTCACAGAACGACTTTATGGCCAAGAAAAGCACCTCACCGACCACCGTCCCCGACACCGCGTGGCTGGGGCGCGGGCGCCACCTCGGGCCCGAGCCCGAGCAGGACGTCCGACGCAACCTGATCGCCCTCAAGGCGGCCGGGGTGCTCGACGACTTCCTGGACCTCGACCCCGTCGAGGCGGCCCGCTCCACCGTCCTGCACCCGCGGGACGAGTCCGCCGACCCCGGTCCGTCGGCCCGCCGTCTCTTCGAGGCCCGCTGGCGCGTGGCCGACGACGTCACGGTGCGCGCGCAGCTGACGCTGTACGACCCCGAGGCCCGCCGCAAGGAGAGCGAAGGTGTCACCTGGGTCCTCGCCGCCGAGGCGGAGCGGGCGTGGGACGCGCGCTGGCCTTCTCCCGCCCTCATGTTCTGGCCCGACAGTGAACGGGTCCCCTGGGACCACGACACGGTGCCGGGCGTGCGCCTGCGGACGACGAACTACCTGCCGAAGGCCGACGACGAGCTGCGCCACCGGCTGCGGGACGTCACCCGGCAGAGCTGGTCCATCCATATCGTGGTGCACGAGGCGATGACGCCGGACGCGATAGGCCAGAAGCCGATCTCGAGCTTCCTGCCGCCGAGCCTGAGGCACAGGGTGGTCGAGCACCGGGGCACGCCGGAGCAGGCGCAGATCGCCGACTTCGCGATGAAGCGGGAGCTGAGCGTGCGGATGCCGCGCGGCGGCGGTGTCATCCTGCCCACGGCGCCGCAGAGTCCGGATTACGACGCGGAGCGCTTCACGGTACGCAGTGTCTTCCTGGACGGCTCTGAACCGGCCGAATTCCTCGACAGGATCAAGGAGTTCGCCGCACTGCCACGGCCGCTGCCGACGGAGGCCGAGCGGGCCCTGACACAGCTGCGCCAGGGCTGGCACCTGCTGACCCCGGACGAGGAGCTGACCCACGCCCAGTCCATGGTCACCAGATACGCGGAGGCTCTCGAAGCCATGACGAACTCCCGCGATCTGTACCAGCAGGCGGCTGAGGCGGCACAGGCCGCGCTGGCCGAGGTGACCGGTGGTGACGGTGTGCCCAGGCCGGGCACGGCGGGGGCGACCAAGGCGGACGGTTCGCCGCTGAGCGCCCTCACGAAGGCGTTCGGCCGCTTCCGGGACCCGAACAAGTAGGGCGGCCGACGTCTTGCCTCCCTTGGTGAGACGTCGTCGTCCGGACTCCACGACCTGTGCGGTCAGTCCGTCGTCGCCCGGGACGGAGCGAGGTCGGCGCGGTGCCGATCCACGATCCCCTCGACGATCTTCAGTAGCCGGTCACCCACCTGATCGATGCTCCCGTTGTGCGTGCTGACCTGTGCGCCTTCGAGTACGAAGGTGATCTCGGCCGCGGTCTGCTCGGGGTCCGCGAGACCGGCCTCGGTGCACATGCCGACCAGCCTGCGGGTCTGGAGCGCCTTGTGCGCCTCGATCACCTGCCGTGCCGGGTGGGAACGGTCGGGCAGCTCGGCGATGGAGTTGATGAACGGGCAGCCCCGGTGTGAGATCGCGGGCAGCCCCTCGGCGATGAAGCGGGCCAGGCCCAGGATCTGCTCTCTGGGACGGCCTGGGTACTCGGCCTCGACCCGGTCGAACGCCGCCTGATAATCGGCGGCGACGATGCGCAGCCACTCCGCGACGAGCGCGTCCTTGGTCTCGAAGTGCCGGTAGATCGCCATTTTGGTGGTCTCGGCCTTCTCGGCGATCGCCTGGACGCCCACCCGCCGGATCCCCTCGCTCTGAAAGAGCTCTTCCGCCGCGTCGAGAATGCGCTCACGAGGCGGCAGTTTCGCCACCCTGCTCGGCCTGCTTGCAGTCGATGCCATGTCTGCTCCGTGGCGTCCGGTCGATTGTGGGGCTCTCACCACCTGCTACGGTACCAGTCCGTTCCGAACGATACCGATCGGTATCGTTCGGAACTTGACGGTATCTTTTCTTCCTTCGGGAGTGACAGTGAGAATTGCCGAATACGTGAGCTTCGACGCGGTCGGGCTCGCGGATCTTGTGGCCAGAGGCGAAGTGACCCCCGCCGAACTGGAAGCAGCCGCACGCGAGGCCGCGCAGGTGGTCAACCCGCGGATCAACGCCATCGTGGAGACATGGCCGGCCGATGACGAGCCCCGCCCCGGCAGCACACCGCTGGCCGGGGTCCCTTTCCTGATCAAGGACATCGCGGTCGCCATGGCGGGGAAGCGGATGGAGCTGGGCAGCCGCCTCGCGGTCGGCAACGTCTCCGGCGCCGACTCTTCGCTCATGGTGCGCTTCCGCCGTGCCGGACTCGTGACGTTCGGGCGTACGACGACACCGGAGATGGCCTACAGCACCACGACGGAACCAGAGCTGTACGGCGCGACCCGCAACCCGTGGGACCTGACACGCAGCGCGGGCGGATCCAGCGGAGGCGCGGGCGCGGCCGTCGCTGCCGGGGTGGTCCCGATCGCGCACGCCACCGACGCGGCGGGCTCGATCCGCATACCCGCCGCCTACAACGGCCTGTTCGGGTTGAAGCCCACCCGTGGCCGGGTCTCCGTGGGCCCCTACTTCGACGAGATCTTCAACGGCCTGGCCGTGCACGGCAGCGTCAGCCGCACGGTCCGCGACAGTGCGGTGCTGCTCGACCAGATCCGCGGCCCGGAACCGGGGGACCCCTACTTCGCCCAGGAGCCGTCCCGGCCGTACGCGGAGGAAGTCACCCGCCACCCGGGCTCACTGCGGATCGGTGTCCTCACCCACGCGTGGGGCGGACACCGCACCGCCGCACCGGTTGTCGACGCGCTCTCCCGCACCATGCGGCTACTCGAATCCCTCGGCCATCGTGTGGAGGAGGTCACGGTCGATCTCGGAGCCGACTGGGAGGAGTTCGTGCTGGCCAACGCCCGCCAGTGGACGGCGAATCTCACGGCCTCGGTCGACGAGCTGGCAGCCGCCTTCGGCCGGCCCGTCGACTCCTCGACCCTCGAGCCGCCCGTCCTTGCCGGTTACCACTACGGACAGCGGGTCAGCGGCGCCCAGTTCGTCGACGCGCTCGCGATCCGGAACCGGGTGGCTCGAAGCCTGGCACGGTACTTCGACGCTCACGACGTGCTGCTCACTCCGACCTTGCCGGAGCTGCCCGTGCCTCTGGGCACACACGCCGAGGGTGTGGAGACACTGGACGGCCTCGGCTGGCTTCGCCGCCTCTTCGACCTCTCGCCGTTCACCGCGGCGTTCAACGTGTCGGGCACGCCCGCCATGTCCGTGCCGGTGACGGCCGACGCCGAGACCGGGCTCCCGATCGGTATGCAGTTCGCCGCCGGATACGGGCTCGAAGACCGCCTCTTCCGCCTCGCCGGGCAACTCGAACAAGCATGCCCGTGGTCGGGCCGAACTCCTGCCGTGTGGGCAGGGAATCACGCGGCCCGCCAGGAGTGAGCCCCTGAGCTCCTTGGTCACCGTACGGTGCCCCAGTCACCGCAAAGTGCGTTCTTCCACGTCAGTGGCCACTTCCCTAGGGTTTCCCAGTAACTCCCGGAGACCACGAGCGTCTTGGCCGGGTGGACGCGCGCCCGCAGGCTCTCAGGACAGCGCGGGCTCTCATGACAAGGAGACGGGCAACATGGCCATCACTCTGGTGAATCCCGACGGGTTGCCGAAAATCGATGCCTACCGGCAGGTGTCCATCGCGACGGGGTCGAAGCTGGTGTTCATCGCCGGACAGGTCGCTTGGGACGCCGAGGGGGTCACGGTCGGCGAAGGTGACCTCGCCGCTCAGGTCGAGCAGTGCTACCTCAATGTCGCCACCGCCCTTGCGGGGGCCGGGGGTTCCTTCGACGAGGTGGCGAAGCTGACCGTGTACGTCGTCGACTGGACCCCCGACAAGATGGCCCTCTTCGGGGAGGGAGTAGCCCGGGCGGCCGCGAAGCTGGGGGTCACTCCGGTACCGCCGGGCACGCTGGTGGGCGTGGCGGCATTGGATGTGCCCGACCATCTGGTGGAGGTCGAGGCCACCGCGGTCATCGACTGAACAAGCGTCCTCCACCTGGAGACCTGGAGACCTGGAGACCTGGAGGCACTGGGGGCACGAGGGCCTTTCTGTTGGTGTAGACGTCGCAATCCACACCGAACCGGAATGCCCTCACCTGTTTCAAGATCCCTCAGCCGAGACCTGCCTCACCCGTCCACAACCTCCCGGGACAGAACAGCTAGGCCTTGACTCACCGCGGCCCAGGAGAAGAGCTGTTGATGACATTCCGACTGCACATGGGAAAGGCGGCGCTTCGTACCCTCGCCGAGTTCCCCGACGAGCTGACCTCCGAGATCTACGCGGTCACGTTCCGGATCGACAGCGTCGACCAGGACCCGAGGTTCCCGTACCTGGCGATCGGCTACAACACCGAGACCGAGGTGGCCCGGGTGCTCGCGGAGGAGAGCGGGTCGGAGCCGTGGGAGGCACGCTGGAACTACGCCTACTTCCCGCCGTCAGGGCTGGAAGGCGTCCGCGCCGTCGGCCACGATCCCGTACGCGATCCGGTCGGCACCGAGCTGCACCGGCGGGAAGCGGTGGCGCAAGGCCTCTGGTACGAGGACGAGGACGACCTCTCCGAGCAGGAGCAGGACGAGCGCGGCGAACAGCTGGCGGAACAGTTCCACGAGCTCTGCGTCGACCTGGCGCGCCGACTCCACACGGACGGCACGCTCGTCAGCGCCCTCGGGCGGCCTCTGCCGGTGATCCTCTACGACATGTTCGACCCCGACGAGATGTTCGCCCTGACCCGCGCCGCCAACCCGCCCGAACTGGTCACGGAGTTCCTGAGCGAGGAGCCCGCGTGACAGCGGGTCCCATCGAGCCGATGTCACCTCACGGCGCCGAGTCCAGGTCCACCTTGAGGTCGTCCGTCTCCGTCCAGAAGCCCTCGTCCGCGTCCTGGAGGCGGGACGCGGCGTGCTTCATGTGGCGGCGTACGGCGCTGCGGGCCGCCTCCGTGTCGCCCGACTCGATGGCCGTCAGGATGGCGTGGTGCTCCACCCGTACCGCCTCGATGAAATCGTTGCGCCGTGCCTCGTTGGCCCGTGTGACGCGGATGCCGCCGCGCATGACCTCGCCCAGATACCGCACGGTCGAGACCATCACCGCGTTGCCGGTCGACTCGGCGATCGACTGATGGAACGCCAGGTCCTCGTCCACGCCGTCACCGCCGGCCGCGACCGCCTCGTCGATCGCGGCCAGGGACCGCCGCATCCGGGTGACGTCGTCCGGTGTGGCCCTGGTGGCCGCAAGGGAGGCCGCCTCGCCCTCCATGGCGCGGCGGACCTCCACGATCTGCAGCACCTTGGACTTGGTGCCGGAGTACTCGGCCTCCAGGTCGAGCGGCCGGGTGCGCCGGGGCATGACGAACACGCCCCGGCCCTGGCGCGGTTCGACCAGGCCCGCGTTGCGCAGCCGGGAGACGGCCTCGCGGATCACGGTGCGGCTGACGCCCAGCTGCTTGACCAACTCGACCTCGGTCGGCAGCTTGTCGCCCTCGGCGAGACGTCCGGACTCGATCTCCTCCGAGAGGATCGCGGCGACCCGGTCCGCTAGCCGAATGGGGCCACTCACCTTGGAGAACATGCTCGTCAGTCTATCCGTCAGGGCCTGATCGCCCCGGCTGAGGGCAGGGGGCCGGCCGTTACGGCTTCGGGGTGCTCATCGGCGTATGCCCGGATGATCGACTCGAAGCTTTCGTCGGGCCGGAGGCCGAGCGCCGTGGCGCGCGCGTTGTCGAAGACCGCGGGCCACGAGCCGACGATGGCCTCGACGGCGGAGTCGGGTGCGACCGTCACCAGGTCGGCGACGGCATCACCGGCCACCCGGCGCAGCGTGTCGAGCATGTCGGCGACCGTCGTCGTCAGCGCCGGCAGATTGACCGGAAGCCCGCCCTGGAGATCGCCGGGTCCGCTGCCGCGCTCGGCCTCGGCGATGCGCAGGATGCCCTCGACGGTGCGCCGCGGCGAGGCAAGGGCGACCCGCAGGTCCGGGCTGACCGGGCAGGTGGCAGGCAGGCCGGCGAGGGGTTCGCGGACGATGCCGGACAGGAAGCCGGAGGCGGCCGCGTTGGGCTTGCCCGGCCGCACCGAGACGGTCATCAGGCGCGCCACGCGGCCGTCGACGAAGCCCCGGCGCGTGTACTCGGCGACCAGCTGTTCGCAGACCCGCTTCTGCGTCCCGTAGCTGGACTGCGGCGCGGGCAGCGTCGACTCGCTGACCACGGGCGGCAGCGGCAGCGCGGGGTCCGAGCCGTAGACCGCGACGCTGCTGGAGAACACCAACCGGGGTATGGGCCCGCCGGTGGCCGCCTGTGCGCGGGCCGCGTCGAGCAGCGCGCGGGTGGTGTCCAGGTTGGCGCTCATGCCGAGGTCGAAGTCGGCCTCGCACTCGGACGAGACCGCGGAGGCCAGGTGGATCAGAACGTCCACCGGCTGCGCGAAGATCTCGTCGAGGCGCTCGCTCAGATCGCCCTGGACGACGTCCACCACGGGGTATCCCCTGCTCGAAGAGCTTGGGGAAGGATCGGCCGTCACCGGCGCCGCGGCGGGCACGAACCGGTCGGCGAGCACCAGCCGGTCGATGGGCGCCCTGCATAGGGTCCGCCGCTTCAGCAAGGCGTCGGCGACCTGCCGTCCCAGGAAGCCGAAGCCACCGGTGATGACGATCCTCATGCGCGTTCTCCTCGGTGGTTCCCCGGCCAGGGGGAGTTCTTGAGCCAGCCGAGCCCCTCGCTCGTACCGGCCCGGGGGATGTACTCGCAGCCGATCCACCCGTCGAAGCCCAGCTCGTCGACGACGTCGAACAGGTGGCGGACGTCGAGTTCGCCCCGATCGGGCTCGTGGCGGTCGGGCACGCCCGCGATCTGCAGATGACCGACGCGACCGGTGGGCAGGTCGCGGCGCAGCGTCGTGGTGAGGTCGCCCTCCACGATCTGGCAGTGGTACAGGTCGAGCTGCACCTTGAGGTTCGATGCGCCCACCTCCCGCACGATCGCGTGCGCCTCGGCCTGCCGGTGCAGGAAGTAGCCCGGCATGTCACGGCCGTTGATCGGCTCGATCAGGAGGTCGACGTCCACGGCTGCGGCCTGTTCGGCGGCCCAGGCCAGGTTGGCCAGGTAGGTGTCGCGGTGCGCGGCCCGCTGGGTGGGTGTCGCGTCCGGCGGCACGATGCCGGCCATCACGTGCACTTGGCCGCAGCCGAGCACCGCGGCGTACTCCAGCGCCCGTTCGATCCCGGAGCGGATCTCGGCTTCGCGGCCGGGGAGCGAGGCGATGCCCCGCTCTCCGGAATCCCAGGCGCCGGGCGGCGCGTTGAACAGCACCTGCCGCAGGCCCTGGTCGTCGAGCCGGCGGCGCAGCTCTTCGGGTTCGTAGGCGTAGGGGAAGAGGTACTCGACGGCCTCGAAGCCGTCCGCCGACGCCGCGGCGAAACGGTCGAGGAAGTCGTGCTCGGTGTACATCATGGACAGGTTCGCGGCGAACCTCGGCATGCTCGCTCCTGCTGTGGTGGGGCCGGTACCGGACCGGGTCATCGGTTGACGACATCCTTCTTGGTGGTCAGCACGGCCGCCGCGCCGACGACTAGACGGTGCTGCTCATGGCCTCGAGCACTGGATCGGCGATCGCGTACGCGGTGGGGGCGCCCGAGGTCATCATGGTGAGCTCACCGCTCGCGGCCCGCGCGGAACCCCCGGATACGGGAGCGTCCAGATAGAGCAGACCGCGCTCGGCCAGACGCCGCTCGAGCTCGGCGGACCAGGTGGGGTCGGCCGTGGAGCACATGACGTAGACGGAGCCCGGGTGAAGGCGCTCGGCCGCGCCGTCGGCGCCGAACAGGACCGACTCGACCTGCGCCGCGTTGACCACGACGCCGACCAGGACGTCGACGGAGGCCGCCAGTTCACCGGCGGAGGCGAAGGCGGTGCCACCGTCGTCGGCGAAGGCGGAGGCCACATCGGGGCGCAGATCATGCACACCCACATCGAAGCCCGCGTCCCGCAGACTTCGCGCCATGCCAAGGCCCATGGCCCCGAGACCCACCACGCCCACGCGCGGCTGCCCCGGCCTGTCCTGGTCGTTCATGCCCATCCTCGTCTCGCTGTGCCGTGCGTCCGGGGTGCGGCCCGGACGGCTCTCCATCCGAGCGGCGATCAGGTCATATGATGACCTGAGGATGTGGCGTGGCGCGCTGTGATGCCGGTCACATGCCGGTCGCATGTCGGTCGCATGTCGGTCACGTGTCGAGAGAGGGGCGTGGGCACCGGCCGCCGCCCCCGCCGTGCGGGAGCGCCGACCGGGGCGCTCAGTGCTGCACGTGCCCCATGCCGGTGAACCACCGGGCCGACACGGCGGCGACCTCGTCCAGTGCTCCCGCGTCCTCGAAGAGATGTGTGGCATCGGGGATCACGCGCAGCCGGCTCAGGACACGCAGCCGGTTGGCCGCTTGCCGGTTGATCCGCAGTGCCTCGATGTCGCGCCCTCCTGCGAGCAGCAGGACCGGCGCGCACACCTGGCCGAGCACCTCGTCACCGGCCAGGTCGAGACGGCCGTCGGGGCAGACGACCGTGTCCACGAGGCCGGGCCTGGCGGCCGCGGCGCCGAGCGCGGCCGCCGCTCCCGTGCTCGCACCGAACAAGCCGAGCGGCAGATCGGCGGCGCGGGCGGCGAGCCAGTCCACGGACGCGATCAGCCGGTGCGTCAGCAGATCGA
This sequence comes from Streptomyces sp. NPDC031274, assembly GCF_055570235.1. Taxonomy (NCBI): domain Bacteria; kingdom Bacillati; phylum Actinomycetota; class Actinomycetes; order Kitasatosporales; family Streptomycetaceae; genus Streptomyces; species Streptomyces sp. NPDC031274. The sequence continues at coordinate 70,876 of NZ_JBVIHP010000017.1, forward strand.
TGTCGCAGCGGTCTCGACCGTTCTCCCTGTCCGCTGCGGCTTCGTCGGCGGTGAACAGGTCGATGAGCAGTGTCCCGAGTTCGGCGTCGTGCAGGACGTCGGCCACGGCCTGGCTGCGGGGGCTGTGCCGGGAACTGTCGCTGCCGTGGGCGAGGACCGCGACGCCGAACGCCGTGTCCGGCACGGTCAGTTCACCGGTGAGCGCCCCCTCGCCGTCGGGCACGGTGATGGTTTCGAACAGCATGGGACCTCCGGGTTCCGGGGACGGGCGCGCGCCGGGTACCCCGCGTGGCCCGCACTACGCGGTGGTGTCATGGAGCGTGCTGACGGGGCGGCAGGAGAGCCTTCCCGCCCCACGGCCGACCTGGTGTCCCGGTGTCCGCATCGGGGGCGCACCGGGCCCGCCGTCCAAGGGCCCGGCCCCCGGCCGCGTACCACTGGTGCCCGAGCAGCACGGCCATGGCGATGCCGATCACGTCCCCGCCGTAGTACATGACGTACGACGCGAGGTGCAGGTCGGCCGTGGCGTAGGAGGTGCCGGGCGGCCCCGTGGCGTACAGCGACTTGGCCAGAATTCCGTGCGCGGCCGACGCGGCGAGGAGGGCGCCGCCCCGCAGCGCGTACCCGGCACGGTGGCGCAGCGGGTCCAGGGCGAGGACGGCGAAGGTGAACAGCACGCCGGAGGCCAGAAGATGCACGCTGATCAGTGTGTGCGGCCACGGCCGGTGGTGCCCGGCGGCAAGGAGCGGCGTGCGGTACACCGCCCACAGGCCCGCGATGTGCACGAGCGCGGCCAGCGGTGGCCACACGAGCAGGGCCGCCGGTCGGGAACGTACACAGGAGAGAAGCCGCCGCCGTGGGCCCACCGGCAGTGCGCGAAGCGCCAGCGTCACGGGTCGGCCGAGCACGAACAGGAGAGGGGCGATCATCCCCGTGCCCAGATGGGCGGCCATGTGCCCGGTGAACGGCGGCCACCCGCCCCACGGAGCGGCGAGCGAGGTGACGAGCACCGCGCCGCCCACGCAGAACGCCGCGTCACGCCGGTGCGGCCACCGATCGCCGCGCCGGCGCAGCCGCCGGGCCGCCATCGCATAGCCGAGACAGGCTGTGGCCAGGATCAGCACCACAGGCGTCATCGGCGGGCCCGCACGAGGAGCAGCGCGCCGGCGAGCAGGAACAGCACGGCGATCACGTTCCAGGTCCAGTCGTACGGTGCGAGATCCACGCCGTAGCGGATCTGGTGCAGCTCGAGCGCCTTGTGCTGGAACGTGCCGTCGTACAGCTGAAAGCCGCCCAGCCCCAGACACAGGCCCGACCACCAGGCGGTGAGCTGCCGGGCACCCCGGCGCCACAGATCCGCGTACAGGAACAGGCCCGCCACCATCGCCAGCCAGCCGAAAGCGTGGAAGATCCCGTCGGAGACCAGGCCGGCGTCGCTCGATGCCTTGTCGTAGAAGTGGTGCCAGTGCAGCAACTGGTGGAACACCATCTCGTCGACGAACGCCGCAAGCCCTACGCCGACCAGTGCACCGGAGAGCAGGGACGGCCCCCTCACCGGTCCTGTCCCCGCTCCAGAGGGAAACGTTGCTGTTCAGGGGGGTGGAACGTCATCCGAGCCTCCTCGGCGTCCAGCGGAAAGCGGGAGAGCGAGGCGCGGGTACCCGCGAAGCGGAATGTCAGTCCGCAGCGTCGCGCGATTGCGCCACACGGCACACGGTGAAGGCCGGGTCAGACTTTCCAGGACCTGAGCTGGTCGGCGACGGCGTAGACATTGACGCGGCTGTCGCGGATCTTCCGGATGAGGTCGGAGAGCGCTCCGTAGGGCGGATCGATGCCCTCGCCGGACTGGTCCATGTACTGGGCGGCCACGAACGCCGCGTACAGGCTGTTGCGGTAAGGCAGTGGCTCCAGGCGCACGATGGTGTGCAGCAGGGCCGCTGCGCGCCAGGCGGCGTCAGGGTCGGCGGACTCCAGGGTCGGCAGCTTCGTCTTGTGACGTGCGACGGCGGCGACCAGCGCGGAGTAGTCCGAAACCGTCATGTCCTCGGGGGCGACGGCGAACTCCTGGACGTCCAGGAGCCAGGAGACGTCTACGTACAGAACCATCAGGCGGCCGCGGACCCCTCGTGACGCGCGGAGGGCGGAATCTCCTCGGGGTTGGCCGCGTCGAACTCGGCCCGCAGCCGGTCGGCCCATGCGGAGGCGCCCGCGACGAACTTCTGGCGCTCCATTTCACGGACTCCAAGGTCGTGCAGGTACTGCTTGAGGCTCTTGCCCTCGGCTGCCGCGGCCGCGCGGACACCCTTGAGCTCCTCGTCGGTGAAAGTCACGTTCAGAGACGGCATGCCTCAACGGTACCAACTAGGTACCTGATGGGGGAGTGCCTTCCGAGTCCGATCACTGTTCGGCCGGGAAGCACCGTGATGTTCACCGGCGATTCGATCACCGACTGCCAACGGCTGGCGAGCGAGGACGGTCTCGGTTTCGGCTTCCCGCTGCGCGTCGCGGCGTTCCTCCTGCCGATCCACGGCGTCATCGAGGCCGGTGCCGCACTCATCGGAGAGAAAGAGCGAAAGGAATGGCGCACCGACCTGGACCCGAAGATCCAGGCTGTGCGCGAGCTCGCCCGCGAGTACGGCGCGCACCTGATCGCCGCGGACGACATGTTCGCCGAACTCGCCGCGAGGACCGGGCCGGAGTACTGGGCCGCGGACGGAGTACACCCGACCCCGGCCGGTCACGCCGCACTCGCGGAGGCCTGGCTGCGCCTGGTCGCGTGACCGGACGTCCTGACCGGCGGCCGAGTGAGGGGGCAACTTTCCCTACGCCGTAACAGAGCGGGAGCGGTGTAGCCCACTTTCCTCACGTGGCGGGAAGGTGCCGCGGTGAGCCTGCGTCTCAGAGCGCGGCGCGGGCTTCGCCGATCGCCTGGTCCAGAATCGTCAGGCCGAGCGAAAGCTCGTCCTCGGTGGCGGTCAGTGGGGGTGCCATCCGCAGGACGCCGCCCATGCCGGGGAGTTGGACGATGTTCATGTGCAGGCCGAGTTCGAGGCAGCGCCTGGTGACCTGCCCACCCAGCTCGGCCGAGCTCTGCTTCGTCTCGCGGTCGACGACGAGTTCGAGCCCGGCCAGCAGGCCCCGGCCACGGATGTCGCCGACGACCGCGTGCCGCGTGGCGATGTCCCTCAGGCCGTGGTGGAGGAACGCGCCGAGCGAACGCGCCCGCTCGTCGAGCCGGTCGCCGATCAGGACGTCGAGGACGGTGTTGCCGACCGCGGCCACCAGCGGGTCGGCGACGTGCGTGGTGAAGAACAGGAACCCGCGCTCGTACGCCTCCTGCTCGATCTCGGCGCTGGTCACCACCGCCGCAAGGGGCAGGCCCGCGCCCAGCGTCTTCGACAGCGTGAGGATGTCGGGAACGACACCGTCGCGCTCGAACGCGTACCAGGTCCCGGTGCGGCACAGGCCGGTCTGGGCCTCGTCGAGGATCAACAGCATGCCGCGCTCCCGGCATTTGGCCTGCAGGGCCGCGAAATACCCGACGGGCGGCTCGATGATTCCGCCGGAGCTGAGGATTGGTTCGACGAGGCACGCGGCCAGGCTGCCGGTCGACTGGGCGTCGATCAGGTCGAAGGCGAAGTCCAGCTGACGGCGCCAGTCCAGCGAACCGTCCTCCGCCGTGAAGTCGGGCCGGTACGTGTTCGGCACGGGGATGGCGAAGTTGCCCGGCGCGCCAGGACCATAACCCTTGCGTCCCGCGCTGTAGGTGGCGGACGCGGCGGCCTGCGTCATGCCGTGCCAGGACCGCGCGAACGAGACGATCTCGTGCTTGCCGGTGACGAGCTTGGCCATCCGGATCGCGGCCTCGTTGGACTCGGCGCCGGTCGTCAGGAGCAGCGCCTTCTCCAGCGGTGCGGGCAACGTGGCGGAGAGCCGTCGGGCGAGGTCGACCACCGGGCGGCTGAGCATGCCGCTGAAGAGATGGTCGAGGGTCGCCACCTGCCGTTGGACGGTCGCGACGATCTCCGGGTGCGAGTGGCCGAGGATCGCGCTCATCTGGCCAGAGGTGAAGTCGAGGATCTTGCGGCCGTCCGCGGTGAACAGGAAACTCCCGGCGGCACGGTCGATGATCTCGCGGGTGAACTCGCCGCCGTAGCGCACGAGATGCTTCTCGCTGTCGGACCAGAAGGTTTCGGCGGACGGAAGGTCGCTGGTCGAAGTGGTCATGTCGCCGACGGTAGGCGGCGGTTGAGCGACACGTCCATCTCACTAATCCGGCTTTCCTGTTCGGCAGAACCGCACAACAATGGGGGGTGTGATGAACCCCTGGAGGCTGCGGCTGCTGAGCCAGCTCGACACGCTGGGCACCGTGCGGGCGGTGGCCCAGGCCGCCAATCTGAGCCCGTCGAGCGTGTCTCAGCAGCTCGCCGTCCTCGAGACGGAGACGCGCACACAACTGCTCGAACGAACGGGCCGCCGCGTGCGGCTGACCCCGGCCGGGCTGATCCTGGCCCGGCGGGCGCGGGCGATCCTCGACCACATGAACAGCGTGGAGGCGGAGCTGCGCGGGTTCGGCGAGGAACCGGCCGGACTGGTGCGCCTCGGGGCGTTCCAGAGTGCGATCCACACGATGGCCGTGCCTGCGGTGAGCCGCCTCGCACGCGAGCATCCGCATCTCGACGTCGAACTCCTCGAACTGGAACCGCACGCGAGCATGCCCGCGCTGCGGGGCGGCGACGCGGACATCATCATCACGACCACGGACTTCGACGAGCTGCCGCTGGGACCGGACCTCGACCTCGTGCCGCTGGCCACGGACCCGGTCCTCCTTGTGGTCCCGCCCGGACATCCCGCGGTCGGGCGCGGTGCCGTGGACCTCGCGGCCTACGCGGACGAGCCATGGGCGTTCGACATACCGCAGTCGTACATGGCCAATCTCGCGCTACGACTCTGCCGTCAATCGAGCTTCGAGCCGCGGGTGGTGTGCCGGTTCAGCAACTACATGATGACCCTGCAACACGTCGAGGCCGGACTGTCGATCGCGCTCCTTCCCGGCCTCGCGATCGACCGCCGCTGCCACGTCGCCACCAGGGAACTCGCCACTCCGGTGACGCGCACGATCACGGCAGCGATCCGCCGCGGCTCACCGCCTCGCGCGGCGGTGCGCGCCGTTCTGGAGGCGCTGCGTCAGCATCCCGAGCTGCCGTTGCCGCTGCCGGGCGGTGAGTGACCTCCTCCCGCCGCGAGCCTGAGCAGGACCGGATTGTCAGTGGTGGCTGCGAGTGTGGGATGCATGGACAGGGATGAGGAGTTGCTGCGCGGCCGGGTCTACGGCCAGGACCATGACGACCCCCGGCAGGGGCCACAGCCGGGACGGGACTATGCCGAGCTGGTCGGCGGTCCACTGGACGGGCTGTTGCTCGACGTCACCGGCTGGACGAAGGGTGAGATCGACACGGGCGTCGCCCTGCCCACGGAGCTCGGGCATTTCGGCGCCGGAGGGCGGGCGATGTACGACCCGCGGCCCGGCGACCGGCGGCGTCTTGACTGGTCCGGGGATACTCCCTGATGGCCGGGCGTGCGGTTTTCTACTGCCGCTGGCCCGGGGAGACGTCGATCTCGTGGTCCACGGCCCAGGTCCAGTACTCGCTGATCGTCCGACCGTCGGATGTGGCGGCCGTGGAGATCGTCCGGGCCGGAGCGTCGAGGTCGGTGACAGGAGCCGGGGTGGTCTCCAGGAGTACGGCATGGCTCTGTCCGTCCGGTACGCGCCCCGTCGCGAAAACGTAGGCGGCGCCCTCGGCCAACGGTTCCTCCCCCTGGTAGTAGCTGACGGTGGTGGTGTCGCGCACGTCCCCCTTGAAGACCTCGCCGACACGAATGGCGTACAGGTCGGAGAAGACGCCGTAGATGTCCCGCTCGCCGGTCCGGCCCACCACCGTGCCGACGAACACGTCGTCGGCGGTTCCCGCGACCTGCCGGGCGTCCTGAGGGTCGTAGAGCGTGACCGCTTCGGTGGGACCGTTGTCCGCCCCGGGGCCGCTGAGGCTGTACGCGCTCCAGGCGACACATCCCAGCACCGTCAGTGCTGCCGAGGCGACCGCCAGGCGGCGGCGAAGCTCGCTCATCGTTCTGCCTTTCAGCCCCACAGTGCGTGGTAGTTCCGCCGGTCTCGTGGCGTCGGCGTTCCATTGGAGGACATGTCGTAGATGTGTGGAGCCATCAACGAGCGGTAGGACGAAGGCTTCTTGTGGCAGAACCCCAGGGCGTGGCCAAGCTCGTGCGCGGCGATCGTCCGCCGGGACCTGGTGTCCCCGTACTGCTTCCCGGCCCCCAGATACGCCTTGTTCGGGCGCAGGCTGTCGGTGCCTTGAAGCCCTTTCCAGAGTCCGAGGATGTTCTTCCACGGAGGTCGGGAGGTGTTGACGTCCGACCATTCCAGATCGGCGTAGCGCGTCGCGTCGTCGGCGGGGAACTTCACCCGATCGAGCCCGGTCCTCGTCCAGGCCTTCTGGGCGTGCCGTCGTGCGCCGGTGAACTGCGTCGCGTCCTCCCACGCGATCTCCCCGCCGTCGACGGACGACCGCCCGCGTGAGTCCTTCTGGCCGTTGACGCATGTGGCAGGGGCCGCGATACGGGCCGATGAGGGCTGTGCGGTGACCATGACCAGAGCCAACACCGTGGCGGACAGCAGGGCGCTCCGAGGCCCTGGCCCCAAGCTCGGCGGGTGCGGATCGCGCATGGCGCGACGGCCGGTTGCAGGATCAGGTGCGGCGACCTGAGCGGTGCGAGCAGGCTGGACAAGGTGTGAGGACACAGGACTGCATTCGCAGGGAACGCTGTGGGATCTTCGTAGCGTGCCGACGGCGGAGGCCGGGCGGGGACAGATTGCGCTCACCCGTACGGGAGTTCAGACGCGGCAGGCGGGGGGGCAGGGCCGTGCGGGGGCAGGGCCCTGCCCGCCCCGCATCTGCTCAACCGCCGACGTATCGAGGAGATGCCCGGCTGAGCTCCCGTCCGGCCGCGGCGGCAGCCGGGGCGGTGGGCGCCTTGGCTAATCTGCACGGGTGACCACCGAACTGACCCTGCTGCCGCGTGTCGCCTATCGCGGGCAGGAGGTCACAGCGCCCCTTCTCCGCGGCCTCCTCGCGCTGCTCGCGGGTGACGTGGGCACGGGCTGCGGCACCGAACGGCTGGTGTCGGGGCTGTGGCCGGACGTGTTGCCGGAGCGGCCGGGGAAGGCGTTGCAGGTCCTCGTGTCCAGGGCGCGGGCGCAGCTGGGCGCCGACGTCATCGCGAGCACGCCGACCGGCTACCGGCTCACCCTCGCCGAGGACCGGATCGACAGTTCCGCCCTGCTGCGGCACGCCGCCGTGAGCGCGGAGCGGGCCAGGGCCGGGGACCACGCGGGGGCGCTGGCGGCGGCCGATGCCGGACTCGCGCTGTGGAAAGGCACCCCTGCCGTGGCAGCCGACCCCGACGACCCCGTAGCCGCGTTGCGCTCCGAACGCGCCCCCGTCCGCGGCGCGCTCGTCCGCGCGCGAGCGCTCGCCCTGGCCCGCCTCGGACGGCACGCGGAGGCGGCCGGGCCGCTGGCCATGGTCGCCTCGGAGCATCCGCGAGACGAGGAAGTCCTCGCCGAGTCGCTGCGCGGCGAGGCGGCGACGGCGGGCCCGTCCTCCGCCCTGACGCGGTACGAGGCGTACCGCCGTGAGCTGCGCGAAGCGCTCGGCACGGAACCGGGCTCCGGGCTCCGGGCCGTACAGGAGGAGTTGCTGCGCGGCGAGGCACCCGTGGTCAGGCACGGTGTGCCGCACGAGCCGAACCCGCTCATCGGCCGTGACGAGGACATCGCGGCGGTGGAGCGGCTGCTGCACGCCTCCCGCGCTGTCACGGTCGTCGGCCCAGGCGGCCTCGGCAAGACCCGGCTCGCGCACACCGTCAGCCGCCGGGCCGAGCAGCGCGTGGTGCACTTCGTGCCGCTCGCCGGAGTCACCGCGGACGAGGACGTGGCCGCGGAGGTGGCCGCCGCGCTCGGCGCGGGCGAGGGGCGTCACGGCGTCGTGAGCGGCCACACCCCGGCCGACCCGGTGTCCGGCATCCTCGGCGTGCTCGGTTCCGGGCCCGCTCTGCTGGTCCTCGACAACTGCGAGCAGATCATCCGGGGCGCCGCCGACCTCGTACGAACTCTTGTCGCGTCCTCGAAGGAGCTGCGGGTGCTCGCCACGAGCCGGGCCCCGCTGGACCTCACGTCGGAGGCGGTGTACGCGCTGCCGGAGCTCGGTCCCGACACCTCGGTCGAGCTGTTCACGCAGCGCGCCCGGGCCGCCAGGAGCGGCGTGCACCTGCCGCCGGACGCGGTGGCCGAGCTGTGCCGTCACCTCGACGGGCTGCCGCTCGCCGTGGAGTTGGCCGCGGCGCGGGTGCGGGTCCTTTCGGTACCGGACATCGCCCGCCGCCTCGGCGACCGGTTCGCACTCCTGCGCGGCGGAGCACGGGACGCCCCGGAGCGGCACCGCACGCTGCACGCGGTCGTGGAGTGGAGCTGGAACCTGCTCGGGCAGGACGCCAGAGCAGCGCTGCGCACCATGTCCGTCTTCCCCGGCGGGTTCTGCGGCGAAGCGGCGGAGCAGGTCCTCGGCGAGGACGCGCTGTTCCTGCTCGAACAGCTGGCCGGTCAGTCGCTGCTCACCGTCGTCGACACCCCGGTCGGCGTGCGGTTCCGGATGCTGGAGACCGTACGGGAGTTCAGTGCGGCCCGCCGCGCGGAAGCCGGGGAGGACCACGAGGCCATCGGCAGGTTCCTCACCTGGGCGCGGGACTTCGGAGTCGCGTACCACGACGCGCTCTTCGGCTCACGGCCACTGGCCGCCCGGGAACGGATCAGGGCCGAGCAGGACAACCTCGTACCGGCACTGCGGCACGCCCTGGCGCGCGCGGACGGCCCGGCCATCGCCGCCCTCACCGCCGTCCTCGCCGCCCTGTGGTCCACCGACTCCAACTACCCGCGCCTCGCGGCCCTCGCAGCGGACACCGGCCCGCCGCTGTCGCACTACCGCCCAGGCCCCGAGTACGTCGAAGTCGCCCGTGCCGCCGCGGTGTTGTGCACGGCGGGCCTGTTCATGAACCACGGCCCGCGTGCCGTACGCCAGCTCATCACCCTGCGGCGGCTTCCCGCTGCCCCGCCGGACACCCTGCCGCGTGCCGTCGCGGCAGTGCTGAGCGCGATCCCCGAGATGCGGCCCCCCGACCACGACGTGCTGCGCACGCTCTGCGCGAGCACGCAGCCGCTGGTCGCCGGTATCGCCGAGTGCGTGGCCACCTACGTCTGGGAGTACGAGCACGACATCGACCGCGCGCTCGCGTCGGCCCGCCGGATGATCGCCGCGCTGGCTCCGGTGGACAACCCGTCGACGCAGCTCATGGGCCACTCCCGGCTGAGCGAGCTGAGCTTGCGGACGGGGCAGGGCACGGCCGCGTACGAGCACCTCAAGGCGGCGCTGGCAGAACTGCCGCGGCTCGGCGACGAACACGACTACATCGGCATCCGCTCGGCCCTCGTCCTCGCCTGTCTACAGCGCGGAGACCCTGAGGAGGCCGAGTACTGGCTGCGGCAGACGGAGGGTGACGACCTGCCGCAGGAGGACGCCTTCTACAGCCCGGACCTCGGGGCCCGCGCCGAGATCGCGCTCGCCCGCGGTCTTACGGATGACGGGCTCGGCCGGTGGCGCAGGGCCCTGGAACGGATGCCCGAGGCCGGTTCGTTGCACGGCGGCGACCCCTGGCTCGACCCGTGGGCGCTGCAGATCCAGTCGGCGGCGGTGACGGCGCACGCACACGCCCGTCGCCTCGAACTCGTGGCGCAGCCGGTCGACCGGCTGCGGGGGCGGCTGGAGACACTGCTCGTCGGCCCGCCCCGCTCGCCCATGGAGCTCCCCGTGCTCGGGACGGTGCTGCACGCGCTCGGCATGGTGGGCCTGGTGTCCGGGGAGATCTCCGGCGTACGGATGATCGCGCTGGCCGAGCGGCTGCGGGTGCCGCGCGAGTTCCAGCCGACGATGTCGGCGGCCCGCGCCCGGCAGGCGGCCGAGGGCGCCGACCGGGCGGCGTACGCCGACGCGGTGTCGCGGTACGCCGCCCTGGAGCGGGACGAGCTGTGGGAGGCGGCCCGCGCGTTTACTCCGGGGCGCGGTTGAACAACGACGTCGACCAGCGGTAGCCGAGCACCGCGAGTCCGACGCACCAGGCGATGGTGATCCAGCCGTTGTCGCCGATCTCGCTGCCGAGGAGCAGCCCGCGCAGGGTCTCGATGGCAGAGGTGAACGGCTGGTGCTCGGCGAGGGGCTGGAACCAGCCCGGCATGGCGTCGACGGGGACGAAGGCGCTGGAGATGAGCGGGAGGATCATCAGCGGCAGCGCGTTGTTGCTGGCCGCCTCCGGATTCGGGCTGGCCATCCCCATCCCGACCGCGATCCAGGTGAACGCCGTGGCGACCAGGACGAGCAGCCCGAAAGCCGCCAGCCACTCCAGGGCCGTGGCGTCGGTCGACCGGAACCCGACGGCCACGGCGACGGCGCCGACGAGGGTCACGCTGATGACCGCCTGCAGCACGCTTCCGACGACGTGCCCGATGAGTACGGAGCTGCGGTGGATGGCCATCGTACGGAAGCGGGTGATGATGCCCTCGGTCATGTCCATGGAGACGGATACCGCGGTCCCGGCCGGGGTGGCGCCGATGGTCATCAGCAGGATGCCGGGGACGAGGTAGGCGACGTAGTCGGAGCGGTCCGCACCGCCACCATTGATGCCCGCGCTCATCACGTCGCCGAAGACGTAGACGAAGAGCAGCAGCAGGACGATCGGCGTCAGCAGGATGTTCAGGGTGAGGGACGGGTAGCGCCGCGTGTGCAGGAGGTTGCGGCGCAGCATCGTGGACGAGTCGCGTACGGCCAGGGGCAGGGAGCTCATCGGACGGCCTCCTTGGGCTGGCTGGTGGGCCGATCGGTGCCGCTGGTCAGGGCGAAGAAGACGTCGTCGAGGTCGGGGGTGTGCACGGTCAGCTCGTCGGCCTCGATGCCCGCGGAGTCCAGCCAGTCGAGGATGGAGCGCAGCTCGCGCTGACTGCCGTCGCTGGGGATGTGCAGCGACAGTGCTTCGTCGTCCCGGGTGACGTCGCGCAGGGCCAAGGCGGCGGACCGGTACGCGACCGGGTCGGTGAAGCGGAGCCGGACGTGCCCGCCCGGGATCAGCCGCTTCAGTTCGTCGGCACTTCCCTCGGCGGCGATCTTGCCGTCGCTCAACACCGCGATGCGGTCGGCGAGGTGGTCGGCCTCCTCCAGGTACTGGGTGGTGAGGAAGACGGTCACGCCGTCGGCGACGAGCTCGCGGATGATGGCCCACATGTTGTGGCGGCTGCGGGGGTCGAGGCCCGTGGTGGGCTCGTCGAGGAAGATGATCCGGGGATTGCCGACCAGCGTCATGGCGAGGTCGAGGCGGCGTTTCATGCCGCCGGAGTAGGTGGCGGCGGGCTTCTTCGCGGCCTCCGCCAGATCGAAGCGCTCCAGCAACTCGGCGGCGACCCGGCGGCCTTCACGGCGGGGGAGATGGTGCAGGTCGGCCATCAGGAGGATGTTCTCCTCGCCGGTGATCAGGCCGTCGACGGCGGAGAACTGCCCGGTGACGCCGATCCCGGACCGCACGGCTTGCGGGTCGACGGCCAGGTCGTGGCCGCCGACGTGCAGGTCGCCCGCATCGGCCGGGACGAGAGTGGAGAGGATCTTGACGGCGGTGGTCTTGCCCGCTCCGTTCGGGCCGAGCAGGGAGAAGATCGTGCCCTCGGGGACGGCCAGGTCGATGCCGTCCAGGACGGTCTTGTCGCCGTAAGCCTTGCGCAGCCCCGTGGCCGCGATGGCTAGCGAGCGAGATGTGGTGGTGGTCATGCCGCAGAGGTTGCGGCAGGGCGCATTCAGCGGGGTTTCACGACGGTTTCAGCGCACTGGAACCGGGGGGGGCGGGAGGAGGAGCGGGCCCGGGTCAGATCACGCGGAAGAGGTCGGCGGCGGCGTGGACGTCGGTGAGGTCCTCGATGGAGCGGAGGTTGTCGCACAGGGACTCCAGGACCGAACCGGCGTCGGCGGCGCGCGGGGCTCCGATGGCCACGCCGAAGACACGGAAGCCCAGCAGGTGCTTGGCGTCGTTCCAGCCGCGCGTCCATTCCTCGGTGACGTCGCACTCGTCGAAGGAGCGCCAGTGCGCACGCCTTGGCCCACGCCTCCCGGGTGATTCCGCCCGGCGCCGCCACGTACATGGGGTGCGACGTGCCCACGCACGCGATGATGGCGCCAGCGTCTCGTTCAGTGCCGCCGTGGAGCACTTGAATATCTCGTCGATGAACGCGACGTGCGCGGTCGTGGCGCGGCCGTCGTAGACCTGGCGGTACTCACCCCGGGCCAGCGCGGCGACGTCGATGGGGCCGAACATCCTCGTCGGCGCGGTGAACTTCGACAGGAGGATCTCCCAGTAGGACGCCCCCTCGACCCGGCCCGTGAGTTCCCGGGCCATCTCGGACTTCGCGGTTCCGGGCGGCCCGAGCACCAACGAATGCTGCCCGGCCAGCAATGTCACCACCAGCGTCCGCACCACGTCGGCCCGTTCATAGAAACGGTCCGACAACTCACCACTGATCGCCCGCAGCCGCTTGGCCGTGTCCTGCGCATCTTGTGCGTCCTGTGCGTCCTGTGCGTCCATCTTCAACTCCCATGCCTTCGCCCGTGCAAGATAAATTGGAGACCGGGCTCGCGATCACTGCTGGGCGGTGTTCCGCTCGCTGCGTTGCCTCTGGCCGATCTCTGCGGAGTAGTGCTCATTGGCGGGAAGTAGAAAGATGGTGGCACGTGCCGACGAGAGGAGACGGCGTGGCATCGGACGACAAGGACGGGGAGGGCTTGCTGGACGGGTTGTCGGTGGACGATGCCCGGCCGGAGCGCCCGGTGCTGCGCGACGGGCAGGGCGGCCCGCTGCGGACCTGGCAGGAGAACTACCCCTACGCGCAGAAGCTGAGGCGGAAGGCCTACGAGCGCCAGAAGCGGATCCTGCAGATCGAGCTCCTGAAGCTGCAGAGGTCGGTGCGCGAGGAGGGCCGGCGCATCGTGATCGTGTGCGAGGGGCGCGATGCCGCGGGCAAGGGCGGCACGATCAAACGCTTCACCGAGCGCCTCAACCCCCGAGGGGCCCGCATCGTGGCGCTGGACAAGCCCACTGAACGGGAAGCGGGCCAGTGGTACTTCCAGCGCTACGTCGCACAACTGCCGGCCGCGGGGGAGATCGTCTTCTTCGACCGCTCCTGGTACAACAGGGCCGGCGTCGAGCCCGTCATGGGCTTCTGCACCCCACAACAGCACGAGGACTTCCTCCAGCAGGCCCCGCTGTTCGAGAAGATGATCACCGATGACGGCATCGTCCTTGTCAAGTTCTGGTTCTCCGTCTCCCGTGCGGAACAACGCACACGCTTCGCGATCCGCCAGGTCGACCCCGTACGCCAGTGGAAGCTCTCGCCCACGGATCTGGCCTCGCTCGATCTGTGGGACGCCTACACCCACGCCAAGGTGGATATGTTCCGCGCCACGGACACCGTCCACGCACCGTGGTCGGTGATCAAGTTCAACGACAAGCGCCGCGGGCGGCTTGAAGCCATCCGGCATCTGCTGCTGCGCGTCGACTACGAGGCCATGGACAAAGACGCGGTGGGAGAGGCGGACCCGCTCATCATCGGCCCGGCCGACACACTCCTTGAAGCGGGTGAGGATCCGACGGACCTCTCACCCAGCAGACTCGCGGGGAACGATCGAGGGCCCGGTCAGCATCCGTGAAGGGAGTGACGGAAGGGAGCGAAGAGGTTCGGCTGCGCGGACACCTCGCCGAACCCCCTCACGTACCGCAGCGACGAGCGGCGGACGGTCAGCGCGCCGCGAGAGCCCCGAGCAACTTGGCTGCGGGCTTCGGGTGGACGAGCCAGCTCAGATGGCTCGACTCGAGGGTCCCGACATCGAAGGGGTTGTCGGGCGTGAGCGCGTCGGCCTCGCGGATCATGCGGTCCTGCACGGCGGGCGGCATGCTGGTGTCATCGGCCAGGCGCACATAGGTCCTGGGAATGCGACCCCACGTCGACGCCTGGGCCCGGTCGGCCGACGTGCCGACATCGAGGTTCTCATCGGGCTGGAAGGTGTTCAGGAACGTACGGAACTCATCATCGGTGAGGTCGGCGGCGAAGGCTTGCTTCATCGCGGCGAGCGTCTCGGGTGCGGCGGTCCGGAAGTTGACCCGGAGCAGACCGAGCTCGGCCGGGTTACCGACCAGTGCCGCAGCGAAGGCACCCGGGTCGACGTCCGCCATCTCCGGCTCGGTGTAGTAGCCGCCCACGTCCAGATCGACGGGGCACCAGGCGGAGACGTAGACGATCCGGTCGATCAGGTCGGGCCGGGCGTTTCCGGCCGCCGTGATCGCGGCGCCACCCCTGCTGTGCCCGACGAGGATGACCGGCCCGTTCTGCTTCGCACGCTCCAGGACCTCGATCACGTGGGCGGCGTTGTCGGCAAGGGTGACCCCCTTGATGCTGCCAGGCTCGGCGGCGAGCGCATCGAGATCCTGAGGCGCCTGGTAGGCCGCGGCGAAGGTCGCCCCGAACCCGTGCCCCGGAAGGTCGAGCGCAACAGAACGGTGTCCGAGCAAGGCGAGCTCGGCCTGCAGCGGCGCGAACGAGAACGAGTTCGCGAAGGCGCCATGAACGAAGACGAATGTCGGCTGATTTTGCATGCCCGTAGCCTCCAATGGAACGATCTTCGGTACAAGCGAAAATCGGATACTTGCATGCTGGCGCAGGCCAGCGCATGCCAACGTGCCGCCCACGGACCGCCCTTGGCTCGCAGGCGTTCGCGTACGTCACGGACCAGGTGAGGCGGGTGGCTGCGCCGACCCGCGTGCGGGCATCCGCGTGCTTAGCATGGCGTCATGACCGTAGACGCCATGACCGTAGACCTGTTCGCGGGCATTCCCGTCCGCGACTACACCGTGGCGGTGGCCTGGTACGAGCGACTGCTTGGCTCGCCGCCGTCCTTCCTGCCCAACGACACCGAGGCGGTGTGGGAGCTCGCCGAGCACCGGTACGTGTTCATCGAGGTGCGGCCCGAGCACGCCGGGCACGCCCTGCACACCCTCTTCGTCGAGGACTTCGATGCCCGCATCTCCCGGATCGCCGAGCGGGGCCTGAAACCGGACGTGCGCGAGACCTACGCCAACGGCGTCCGCAAGGCCACCTTCCGCGACCCGGACGGCAACGAGATCGGACTCGGCGGCGGCCCGGCGGACTGACCACGTGACCAGCGTCAGGTCTTCGGACTCGCCGCCGACACCTTGGCGCAGAGGTACGGACGCGCGAGGAGCAGGCCGGTGGCGGTCAGAGCGATGCCGAAATAGACCGGCGCGAGGTGGATGAGGTCGGTGTAGTGGATCGAGCCGTGCACCACGACGGCCGGCAGGAAACCTGCTGCGGCCGCCGCGGCCAGGGTCCAGAACACCCAGGCTTCACCACGCCGCCAGCCCCATGCGCTGAGCAGCACGATCGCCACCGCGGCGGACATCAAGGCACCGCCGAAACCCGCGCGGTCGTGGGAGAGGAACGGCACGAGCCGGGGATTCAGGGCGTCCAGCGTGTGCGCGTCGGTGCCGAGGAAGGTCAGGTCGGTCGGGACGAAGACATCGGTCAGACCGACCACTGAGATCACCGCTCCGCCGACGAGAAGACCCACTCCCGTGAGAATCATCAGGAGCTGGCCGACCAGGGCCCGTCGGCGCTCGGGCTCCGGCCCCTCGGGCGCCAGGCGCCACCGCGGGCCGTGCGGGGAACGGCGGACCCCCATCACGAACATCGGGAACAGCACGAGAGTGGTCGCCGCGTGCAGGGGTTCCACGAAGCCGGTGGCCAGGAAGTAGAACAAGGTGGGGAAGCCGAGCGCCCCCGAGAGCAGATACACCTCGCGGGCCCAGGGCCAGCCGCGTCTGATGCCGCCCACGGCAAGGCCGGTGTAGAGAGCGCCGATCGACACCATCGTGCCGGCCATGGTGATCCGGTCGTGCTGGAGGAAGTGCACGAGGTGGTGGTTGGCGGCGTGCAGTTCGTCCAGCGTCATGCCGAGATAGTCGCGGTCGTACCAGAGCAGCACAGGGCCCAGCGTGATCGCCGCGGCGCCCAGCCCGGCGCCCGTCATACCGAGCCCGACGAGCAGCGCCCACCACCAGGCGGGCCAGCGGCGGGGATCGCGGCCGACGTCCCGCGGGCCCGGAGGCGGTGCGGTGGGCGTGGCGGCCTCGGTGACTCGCGCGAACCAGCCGGGTCCGGCCGCCACGAGCACCTCCGGCCGGGCGAGGACGACGGCGCCCGGCTCTTCGAGCGCTGCCGCGGCGGCGGTGACCGACGGATCCGAGAGGTGAATGACGTGCGGGTCGTCGCTCTTTGTGAACCCGTCGACATGGAGCTCGAGGGCGGCTTCGGCCTCCGGGTCGCAGGTGCGTACGACCATCGGGATCGAGCGGCCGACGGCAGCCTCGCGGACGGTCCGCGCGTCGGCCGCCGAGACGGGCGCCACCTCGACGACGCCCGCCCCCAGCGGGGACATGGCGCGGACCGTTTCGCGGGCGAGTGAGGGCGGGACGGATATGCCGAGACGGACGGTCACGGGCACCCCGGCGATCTCACCGGCGAGCCGTTCCGGGGGATGCCGGTGGCCGAACCCACGGGCGATCAAGCGCGCGCCCGCGGGACGGGAACCGATCGACGCCAGCAACCGCAGGGCGGTGCGTTGCGAACGGCGCAGGCCGAACACGGCGGCGGCCGCGCCGCGCAGCGGGTGATACGTCCAGTCCGGCATCAGCGGTTCTCGTTCCCGTTCTTGTGCTCGGTCCCGGTCACCGGGTCACCTGGTGGGGTCCAGGCCAGCACCGGAGTCATGGAACGCAGCGTCGCCCGCGCGGGCACCAGCCGGGCGGCCGTGTCACGCAGCAGAACAGCGGGCGGCCACGACAGCTGGCCGACTGCGCCGAGCCGGGCGGAACGGCGCGTGATCAGCTGGGTCCGGGGGCGGCGCAGCAGGTCGTACGAGCGGAGGGCGGCGGGCACGTCCGTGGTGCCGTCGAGGCAGTGGGCCAGGGTGACCGCGTCCTCCAGTGCCTGGCACGCGCCCTGGCCCAGGTTCGGGGTCATGGCATGGGCGGCGTCGCCGAGGAGCGCGACCGGGCCGAGGACGAAGGAGGGCAGCGGAGGCAGGTCGTACAGGTCGTGCCGGAGTACCGCGTCCTCGGGGACGGCGGCCAGCAGGGCCGGGATGGGATCCGGCCAGGCCCCGAACCGGCGCAGCAGTTCGGCGTACTCGCGAGAGCCGGCGGCCGTCGTGCCGACGGCCGTGGGGTCGGCCGCCGATCCCGCGGGCAGGGAGGCGGTCGCGAAGCAGTACATCCGCCCGCCGGGCAGCGCCGTACAACCGAATCGCTCCCCGCGACCCCAGGTCGCCGCACCTTCGGACGGCGGCTCGGGGAGGGGCTCGGTGACCATGCGCCAGGCGGAGTACCCGGCGTACCGGGGGCCGTCCGCATCGGGCCACAGCGCCCCGCGGACCACACTGCGCAGCCCGTCCGCGCCGACCACGAGGTCGGGCCGGGACTCGCCCCCGGCGTGCTCGACGACCGGCGAGCGGCCATCGACGCGTACCGCCGAGACCTCACTGCCCGAGCGCAGAATGTCGGCGGGCAGCGCCTCGATGAGCACCCGCAACAAGTCCGCCCGGTGCAGGACGACCAGCGGATGACCGAATCGGCGGGCCAGTTCCGCATTGTCCGTACGGGAAAGCCAGCGGCCACGGCGATCGCGTACGCCGCCGGTGGCCTCGACGGCGCCGAGCGACCGAACGGTATCGGCCAGACCGAGCGCCTCCAGTGCGCGCAGCGCGTTCGGCCACAGGGAGATGCCCGCGCCGATCTCGGTGAACTCAGGGGCACGCTCGAGCACTTCGACGCGCCAGCCCCGATGGTGCAGGGCGATGGCCGCCGCGAGGCCGCCGATGCCGCCGCCGACGATGGTCGCGGCGCGCTGCGGCATGATTCCTCGCTCTGGGTTCGGGGGCGCCACCCCCGGTCAAGTGGCTGTCGATCCGGCGCCCGAGCGGCATGCGACGTGCACAAGTCCGGCTGAGCTGGGCCTTATAGCAGCATGTCGACAGAAACATGTCAACGTGAGGGGACGCCGACCGGTCGGCACTTCAGGGCTTGATCAGAGACCCTGGTCCTGCGGAATGGGAGTGGGCATCGAAGTTGCCCTCGGCTCCTGCCAAGCCTCACTTCTTGGCGGGCGAGCGGTGGGAGCACGGCAGGGACTTCGCGGGCCCCGCCGCACGACATCCCGGAGATCAGGGGCTACTGGATTCAGGCAGCCCCTGACCTGGACACCCTGCGAGAGCCGTTCATGCGGCATGCGGCGGTACCGACCGGCTGGACACCTGACTTCGAGTCGTTCGCCGAGTTCCTCAAGGGATGGGGCGAGGTGGTCGCGGAAGCCGACCGCCGAGGTCGGGGCATCGTCGGACTTCGCTGCCAGGGAGCCCGCGGAACGGGACGAGCGTGTGGTCAGCCGATGGGCTGGGGGAGAGGTACCACCTCGTAGGCGAGGCGGATCGTGTTGCCGGTGGCGGGGTCGCCCAGCTCCACGCGCCAGCCGTCGGCGAACTGGTCCACGCCGTCGGCCATGGGGATGGTGCCCGAGATCAGGACGGTGCCGGGTGTCAGGCCGCCGCGTTCGCGCAGCACGTCCGTCCAGTAGCCGGGGGTGAGGAGTTCGGCGAGCGTGCCGTGCTGGATCTCGGTCTCCCTGCCGTCGTCGTAGGTGACCCAGGCGCGCAGCGTCAGTTCGTCGATGCGCCCCTCGACGTCGGTCAGGAGCCAGGCCTGCCGGGCCAGGACGTCGGGGGCCGCGTTCTTGCTCCAGGCCACGCCGTGGACCTCGAGGTCGCGGTCGGTGTGATCGCACGCGGCAGTCAGCAGCAGCTCGCCGTCGTCCGCGACGACCAGGGCCCATTCCGCCTCACCCGATGTACGGGCGTGCGGGGCGGCAACCCGGTCGGTCTGCTGGGCCAGGTAGGGGGAGACGGGGTAGAGCGCCGGGGTCACCGACGGTGCGGGCACCCCGAGCAGGGCGAGTTCGGCGACGTGCGCGGCCACGTCGGCCTGCTGACGCCCTGCGTATCCGGCGTTGAGCACCTGCACGACGTCGACATCACGGGTGGAGCCGTCGGGGAGTTCGAAGGTCAGCACGGTCATGGGCACTCCAAAGGGGGCGGGTTTCGACACGGTTAACTTCCGGCGCGGGGGTTGCGCATACGACCTGTATACAAGAAGTATGCCGGAAGGTCGATGTCCAGGTCGATGTCCCCTCGACGCAAGGATCGGGAAGCATGCAGCACACCCCTCAGGGCCCGCCGACGGTCTCGCCGGGCCGCTCCGGCATCCGCCGGGCCTTCTTCGCCAGCCTCACCGGGACCGCTCTGGAGTGGTACGACTTCGCGGTCTACTCCGCCGCCGCGGCACTCGTCTTCGGCGATCTCTTCTTCCCCTCGGAGGACCCCCTCACCGGCACCCTCCTGGCGTTCTCCACCTATGCCGTCGGTTACGTCTCACGCCCGCTGGGCGGCTTCGTCTTCGGCCGGCTCGGCGACGTGATCGGCCGCAAGAAGGTCCTCATCGCCACCCTGGTCCTCATCGGCGTGGCCACGTTCCTCATCGGGGTCCTGCCCACGTACGGCACCGCGGGCGTCACCGCCCCCATCGCCCTGGTCCTCCTCCGGTTCGCGCAGGGCGTCGGCGTCGGCGGCGAATGGGGCGGCGCGGTCCTGCTGTCCAGCGAGTTCGGTGACCCGCGCCGTCGCGGCTTCTACGCCTCCGCCGCGCAGATCGGACCGCCCGCGGGAAACCTCCTGGCCAACGGCGTCCTCGCGGCTCTGGGCGTGCTCCTGACCGAGGAGCAGTTCCTGTCCTGGGGCTGGCGCGTGGCCTTCCTGCTGTCCGGCGTCCTGGTCGCCTTCGGCCTGTGGATCAGGGCGAAGCTGGAGGAGACCCCGGTCTTCAAGGCCATGGAAGCCGAGGAATCCCGGCCCGAGGCGCCGATCCGCGAGGTCTTCACCACCCAGCCCCGCGCCCTGTGCGCCGCGATCCTCAGCCGGGTCGCCCCCGACGTCCTGTACGCCATGTTCACCGTGTTCGTCCTCACCTACGCCACCGACGAACTGGGCATGAGCCGCGGCTCCGCCCTGACGGCCGTCCTGCTCGGCTCCTCCCTGCAGATCTTCCTCATCCCCCTTGCCGGCGCCCTGTCCGACCGGGTCAACCGCCGCCTGCTGTACGGCTGTTCAGCCCTCGCCGCAGGAGTGTGGCCGTTCGTTTTCTTCCTCGTGGTCGACGGCGACAGCTGGATCCTGCTCGTGTGCGGTGTCGTGGTGGCCCTGGCCATCCACTCCTTCATGTACGGCCCGCAAGCGGCCTTCGTCGCCGAGCAGTTCTCACCCCGCCTGCGCTACACCGGCTCCTCGCTCGCCTACACCCTCGCGGGCCTCATCGGCGGAGCCATCGCCCCGCTGCTCTTCACCGCCCTGCTCAGTTCCTACGGCAGCTGGGTCCCGCTGGCGCTCTACCTCGCCGCCGCGGCGGCCGTGACCCTCATCGGGCTCTGCCTCGGCAGGGATTCCGCCCACGCCGAGAAGGAGGACGAGCTGCTCGCCGGTGCCGCTCCAAGGGCCGCGTCTGTCACCCGTGTCCCGTGACCACTGCCCTCATCCACCCCCTACCGACGACGAAAGGCGGACCACCGTGCGCATCGCACTGAGCCAGCTCACCACCGGACCGGAGCCCGGCAAGAACCTCGCCCTCATCGAGGAATGGACCGCGCGGGCGGCCGACGCCGGCGCGGACATCGTCGTGTTCCCCGAAGCGTCGATGGCCTGCTTCGGTACGCCCCTGACTCCGCTCGCCGAACCCCTGGACGGCCCTTGGGCCACTGGAATCCGCGCCATCGCCGAGGCGGCGGGCATCACCGTCGTGGCGGGCATGTTCACCCCGGCTCCCGGCGGCCGGGTGGCCAACACGCTGCTGGCCACGGGACGCGGCGTCGAAGCGTCGTACGACAAGATCCATCTCTACGACGCGTTCGGCTACGCCGAGTCCGACACCGTCGCCGCCGGATCGCGGGTCGTCACCATCGACGTGGACGGCGTACGACTTGGCCTGGCCACGTGCTACGACGTGCGCTTCCCGGAGCTGTTCCGGGCGCATGCCGACGCCGGGGCCACCGCGACCCTCCTGGCTGCCTCCTGGGGCGCAGGACCCGGCAAGGTCGATCAGTGGGAGCTACTGGTGCGCGCCCGCGCCCTGGACGCCACGCTGTGGGTCGCGGCCGTCGACCAGGCCGACCCGGCCACCGGGGGAGTCGAGGCCCGGGGCGCGGCGCCCACCGGAGTGGGGCACAGCATGCTCGTCGGTCCCGACGGGGCCGTACGCCACCGCCTGGAGGCCGGTCCCGAGCTGATGGTGACGGATGTGGACGCCGACGAGGTCGCTGCGGTCCGCGAGAAGATCCCGGTCCTTGCCAATCGCCGTCTGGGGGAGCCGCGTTGAGCTGACCGGAGCCGCAACTCCCTCTCCCCGTCGGGTCGAAGGGCTCGCGCCCGAGACCGGCCCGCGAGACTCACGCGCGAGCCCTCCGGCCCGACACGAATCCCAAGCCGCGCCGCCCGCCTATCCGGCCAGCAGAACCTTGAGCGTGGACTCCAGATGGCTGTCGATCGCGGCGCACGCGGCCTGCGCGTCACCGGCCGCGAGCGCCTCCACGATCGCCCGGTGCTCGTCGAGCACCGCGTCCTGGCGGCCCTGCTGGTTGTAGAGGGCCACGACACCGGCCCGCACCTGACGGCTGCGCAGCCCCTCGTAATGCCGGTCGAGGAGGGTGTTGCCCACGGCCGCCACGAGCGACGAGTGGAAGAGGTGGTCCACGTCGATGAATTCCTTGGCCTGGTCGGGGCCGCTCAGCGTGCGCTGCCGCTCGAGGAACTCGCCCAACTCCCGCACCGGCGCCTGGCCCGTGCCGATGACGTGCTGCGCCGCGTACCGCTCGACGATCCCGCGCAGCTGCATCAGCTCGGTGATCTCACGTCCCGACAACGGTGCCACCCGCGCACCGCGCTTGGGGACCAAATCGACCAGATCCTCGGCGGCCAGGAGAAGCAGCGCCTCGCGGATCGGGGTGCGCGAGACGCCGATCCGATCGGCGATCTCCTGCTCCGAGAGGAACTCGCCCTGCATCGCCGGGTCCGTCAGCACCGTGTCCTTGAGGTACGCGTACGCCTTCTCCCGACCCGACGCCACCACTACCCCCAGAAATCGCATACAGCTTGTATACGGAAGTTACCACGTGGCTCCGGATCCCGGCCTTGCCCGGACATGAAGTGCGTAACACGGTGGGTGTCGGGAGCTCTCGCGGTCAGCTTTCCGAGCGGTCAGCCCTCCGAGCGCTCGGAGTCGGGGTGTTCAGGCACGGGCAGAGGCCCGCGGGCGCACTTCACACAGAGGCGGCGCCCCTTGTTGGTGAAGACGGTCACGGAGGAGGAGGAGGGCCACGACCAAAAACCGATGCCCCGTATAGGTCGCGCCTATGCGTGCTCGGTCCCGGCGGCGGAGTACGCGGGCCCGTCATGGGCTCTCTCGCGGGTAGGCGGCGGGGTGTGGACCGTCCTACGCTGGATCCAACGGTCCACTACCGTCCCGACGCATGCAGGGAGCCGTAATGGCAGTACGTCACCGGCTGATCAGACGGTCACCCGCAGCAGTATGGGAGGTCCTCGCCGACGGGGCCCGGTACGGCGAATGGGTGGTGGGCCCGGACTCGTCCCGGCAGGTCGGGAGCGACTGGCCGGAGCTGGGCTCCGCGATCGAGTACACCGTCCGCCTGGGACCCTGGAAAGGGAACGGGAGGACGACCGTGCGTGACGTCGATCCGCCTCGCCGAATCGAGCTGGAGGCGGACAGCGGAAGACTCGGCACCGCCCGCATCTCCATCGAGGTACGGCCCTGGGGCGGGCAGACCCTGGTCATCGTCGATGAGCACCCGCTGCGGGGACCGGGTGCCGCCCTGCACAACGCCGCACTCGACACGCTCCTCCAGCTACGACACCGCAGCATGCTCGCCCGGCTCGCCGACACCGTCGAGAACGCGTCGTCCGCACCGGCGCAACGCTGAACGCCTGGCGGTGCGAGCTTCATCGCATTGTTTCGGCGGGCTTGGTTGAGAGGTGAGATTGCCTGAAGGCGCGGCGGTGCTCTGTTCCTGCGGCTGTACCGCAACGGCCACGGACACACCTGCGGGCGATCATCGACGAACAGATCCCTCTCGCCGAGGCCCATCGCGCGCACGAGCGTCTCGAATCGACTCCTGTGCCCGGGAAGATCACACTGCATCCCTGATGCGACAGCAGCCACCACGCGCGGTATCACGCTGCGACAGCAGCCACCACGCGCGGTATCGCGCTTGGCGGCCGCCAGCGCTTGCCAACCCATCGTCCCCGGTACGGGCAGCGGGAAGCGGGCGGCCGGATGCGGACTCGTCGCAGTGCGACTCGCGTCCGGCGATCTCGCGCCGCGGACAAGCCGTCAGACATCCTGCAACCAGCGCCCACGCCTCCGCCGCCGGGCGCTCAGTCGGCATGACGCCCGAACTCCCGCGCACGGCCCGCGACATGCTCCACCCTCTACGACCAGGCCTGGCACCTGGCAGGATCGCCTCCCATGAGTTCTGACCGGTGGAGCACCCACTCGATCGAGATGGGTCCCGAGAGCGTGATCAAGCGCTTCCGCGACGTGGATCGCGAGCGGTGCGAGCGCGAGTGGCGTGCCCTGAGGCTGCTCGACACCTACGTTCCCGGGCTCGCACCACGGCCCGAGTCCGCCGATCCCACAGCCACAACGCCCACCGTGGTGATGTCCCGGCTGAGCGGCAGACCTCTGCGCGGCAGCCCCATCGACGAGCGGCAGATCGAGGCTCTGGCGGAAGCCGTCACCGCGCTGCACAGCGCGGTGCCCCCATCAGCACTTGACGAGATCCCCCTCAGACCTGGACGCCAAGGCGAACTCATCGCCCACGTCGACGCCTGGTCCGCGCACCTCCCCGCGAGCACCTACGCTCGCCCCGGCAGCCCTGTGACCCGGGCCATGGCCGTGGGTCTGGCGTGGCTGGCCGAGTCGGGCCTCGACCCTTTGGGCGAGCCGTCGGTGCCCCCGGTCTTCGGCCCTGGCGACGGAAATCTCGCCAACTACCTCTGGGACGGCTCGAAAGTCCGGGTCGTCGACTTCGAGGACTCAGGCCGTAGCGATCGCGCCTTCGAGCTGGCGGAGATCACTGAACATGTGTCGAGCTGGGTGGACCACCCTCTTGATGTCCCGGCGTTCCTGGGGCACTTCGACCTGACCCCCGCTGAAGCTTCCCGGCTCCGAGAGTGCCGACGGCTCCTCGCCCTGGTCTGGCTGTTCCTGCTCACTTTCGACGACCCGGACCATCCCAGGAACCGACCCGGCACCGCGGAACGGCAAGCCGACCGTCTGCTGGAACTCCTTGACTGCGCGGACGCCCCTGCCACCACCCCGACCGTTTCAGGTGAATCTCCGTAGCGGGCATCAAGCGCGACGGGCCGCGCTACGCGCGACCGGTCCGTCGTCCGCACGCTGATCCGGAGAAGATCGCGGTGGACGCCGACGCCCATGGGTAGGGCGCCGGTCGGGCATTCAGCAACGAGAGGACGGAGGCTCTTACGGCCGCGCCTGCTTGGACAGAGTGAGGATTTCAGCTCCGTCGTCGGTGATGGCGATGGTGTGCTCGCTGTGTGCGGTCCGGCAGCCTGTTGCGCTGCGCAGCGTCCAGCCGTCGGCATCGGTGACGAGCCTGGCGGTGTCGGCCATGACCCAGGGCTCCAGGGCCAGCAGCAGTCCAGGGCGCAGCTTGTATCCACGCCCGGGCCGTCCGGTGTTCGCGACGTGCGGGTCCTGGTGCATGGTCGAGCCGATGCCGTGACCGCCGAACTCGGTGTTGATCGGGTAGCCCGCTTCGCCGAGGACTGTGCCGATGGCGTGGGAGAGGTCGCCGATGCGCGCGCCCGGTTTGGCAGCGGCGATCCCCGCGGCGAGCGCGCGCTCGGTTGTCTCGATCATCGCGACGCTGTCCGCGGGCCTGGCCTTCCCCACCAGGAAGCTGATGGCGGCGTCTGCGGCCACTCCGCCCCTGGAGACGGCAAGGTCGAGTGTGAGCAGGTCACCGTCGGCCAGCGTGTAGTTGTGGGGCCGTCCGTGAAGCACGGCGTCGTTGACGGCTGTGCAGATGTAATGACCGAACGGGCCGCGCCCGAAGGAGGGGGCATAGTCGACGTAGCAGGACTGTGCTTCCGCCTCTGTGATCATCTCCTTGGCCCACTGGTCGATGTCCAGGAGGTTCGCGCCGACCGTGCTGCGGCGCTTCAGTGTCTGCAGGATGTCGCCGACCAGCGCGCCGGTATCTTTTGCCCGGTCGAGCAGGGGGCGGCTCAGGATCTCAATCATGGGGGGCCTTTCGCGTGCGTCCAATAACTATACCGGTCTAACTGTACCGGTATTAGAATGGGGTCATGGTCAGGTTGCCGCTCACCCCCGCCGAAGTAGAACGCGGAGAGCGCCTCGGTGCCCTGCTGCGACGGGCGCGGGGCTGTCGCTCCATGCTCGACGTCGCGCTCGCCGCGCACATTTCGCCCGAGACTCTCCGGAAGATCGAATCCGGCCGCGTGGCCACCCCGGCCTTTCCGACCATCGCGGCACTCGCCGACGCTCTGGGCCTGTCCCTCGACGCGGTCTGGGCTGAGATCGGTCGGCCGGAGCGCACTGGTGAGGGTCGATCGGCCCTGCCTGTCGCACGGCATGCGTCCTTGACTTCGTAGCGCGTCGCTCGCGCTGCCCTCCGGACACGGCTGCGACGCTCCGTGTCCGAGACGCCCCTGAACGCGGGCGGGAGTTCCGGCGATGACGACGGAGATCTCGTCACCGACCTCGACGACCTCCGCGGGGTTTTCCACGGGCGTCCATGTGAGTTCTCGAAGGTGATCGTGAAGAACCCGACGCCGGGAAAGACGGGGAGGACGGGGTGGACAGTGGACGGGCCCATGCCGTTCAGCTTGTCGCGGAGGCGAGAGCGCGTCGGAAAGAGAGAGTCGGGATCAGCTGGACCGGCTCAGCTGGATACGGGGACTGCTAGTGGGTCGACCTCGCAGTGATCGACCGAGTCGACCAGGCCCTCGCCGCCGATGTTCACCCGTGCGGTGGCCTTGCCCTTCCCGGACACCTTGACCTTCTCGCTCTCCTCGATGATGGTGACGCCGTCTGCGTCCACGAAGGTGACGGACACCCAGAAGCGGCCTGTCTTCTTGTTGTCGTTCGTCACCCTGACCGTCGCGTACGGCGCCTTCTTGGTCGCGCAGCTCACCAACGTGGCCTTCGCGTCCTCCAGTTGCTCGCCGCCGGGAGAGCTGGAGGGGGTGGAGTGGTGGGTCGGTCGCCGGTGGTATGTGCCACCGCCGGTGCTGCTGCTTGCGTCGCCGCCGCTGCCGTATGAATCGTCATCGTCGTCGTAGCTCGAACCGGATGTCGTCGATCCAGAGGATCCGGAGCTGCTCGACGACGAACTGTCGTGGTCCTGGTTCGAACTGCTGCAGCCGCCTCCGCCGCCACTACCGCTGCTGTGGCGACCGCCACCGCCGTGACCCCGCCCCGTCGTGAAGCCGGTCAGTGCGAGTGCCGACAGCACCAGTGCCGCTGTGATCTTGAGTGTGCGCCCCCGAGATGTCATTCGATCACCCTACCCACAGCCATTGGCGGAAAGTCGATTGACCGGAGATCCCCGAACTCCCGGCGAACGCCCCGCACTTCCGAACCTTCTGGCAGCCCGATTCCCGCGTGGCCGTCTCCGTCACCGGCACGTACGGCGAGTACAGCCCGTCCGCCGGACAATCTGCGGGCAATCTGCGGGTCGGCGGCGACGTGTACAGCATCCAGGCCCCTGTGACCCCTGTGACCCCTGTGGACGCTGAGGAAGTGGAGCGGCGGAGCGTTTCCCTCAGCCGTCGGAGCCGTTCACCGCGTTGAGCCACGTACCGATGGTCGGCAGAGCCTCCGGTCCGCTGTTCTGCTCCACCGCGCCGACCAGATCGGCGATGGAGACCGCCTGCAACGACGCCCGCCAGGCGGCATCGGCCGCGGCCATCACGCGGGCGATGGGGCACGGCTCGGTGCAGTCGTCGGGAGGCGTCCCGAAGGGGCCGCGCTGGCGGATCTCGGTGCACACGAACGCCGGGCTCGCCCCGTCGACGGCGTGCACCACATCCAGGACCGCGATGTCGGCGGCCTCCCTGGTCAGTACGTATCCGCCCGTCTTGCCCTGGACGGACTTCACCAGGTCCGCCCGGGACAGGGCCTGCATCTGCTTGGCCAGGTAGCTGGGCGAGACGTCGTGCAGCTGCGCCAGTCGGGCAGCCGGGACGGGCTCGGTCGCAGCGGTCAGCACCACGCAGCAGTGCAGTGCCCACTCCACGCCGCCGGACAGTTTCATGCGCCCTCCCAGTTGACTCGGATACAGGTTATCCGAGTAACATCTCGGACAACAGATATCCGAGTTTGCTGCGACAGTGGTACTCGGTTCACAGAAGGGTTCGATCATGAACATCACGGTCATCGGCGGTACCGGACTGATCGGCTCCCAGCTCGTCTCACGGCTTCGCGAGGCAGGCCACGAGGTGGTCGCCTCATCCCTGTCGACCGGAGTCGACCTGCTCACCGGCGCGGGCCTCGACCAGGCACTCAAGGGCGCGGACACGGTCGTCAACGTGTCGAACTCACCCACGTTCGACGAAGCGTCCCCCGACTTCTTCCGCACCACCACGGATCAGCTGCTCGCCGCGGGGGAGCGCGCGGGCGTGCGCCACCAGGTCATCCTCTCCATCGTCGGAGTCGACCAGGTGCCGCAGCTCGACTACTACCGTGCGAAGACCCTCCAGGAGGACCTGCTGCGGCAGGGGCCCACCCCGTACTCGATCGTGCGCGCCACCCAGTTCTTCGAGTTCATGGACGCGGTCATGTCCTGGGAGGCCGACGAGCGGACCGTCCGCCTTCCCGCCACGCGCATCCAGCCCATCTCGACGGCCGACGTGGTCCAGGCCCTCGCCGACGTCGCCACCGCCGCGCCGCTCAACGGCACGCTCGACGTCGCCGGACCCGACGTCTTCCGGCTCGACGAGCTCGGCAGTCTCACGCTGGCGGCCCGTAAGGACCCCCGCACCGTCGTCACCGACGCGAAGGCGGGCATGTTCGGCGCCGTCGAAGGCGATGTTCTTGTCGCAGGACCTGACGCGCGCATTGCCTCCACCCGCTATGAGGACTGGCTCGGCGCCGCTCGCTAGATCTCGGCACCGCTCGCTGGATGAGGTGCCCAGCCGCAGACAAGGCCCCCTGCCGCGCTCCGGTCCTCGGCCGAACCGGTGAAGTGGCCCGTCAGACCAAGAGCAGCATCGCGACCGTCACCATGGCCAGCAGTGCGACGTAGGCCCAGGCGTGGGCGCGGTCGGGGATTCGCGGCGGGCGCCGCCGCAGCACAGCGATGACCGGCAGCGCCCCGAGGAGCAGCGCCGACGCGGCGCGCAGGTCGATCAGGCCCACCAGATGCACCTGCGCGTTCGCGGCGGCGGGCACCGCTGCCACCCCCAGGGACACCGCGGTGGCGGGGAGCGCGATCGCGAGGGTGAGCGGGTTGGCCAGCGCGGTCGCCACCCGCATCGTGTGCCCGGCCCGCCGCATCGCGGGAACGGTCATGACGCTGCCGCCCACGCCGAGGAAGGCGGCCACCGCACCGATCGGTGCGCCGAAGAAGGACGGCAGCGGTCGCGGATCCACGGATTCCCTCTCCACCCCCGCGTGCGGGCGCAGGAAACCGGGGCGCAGGAGCAAGTCGGCGATGGTGAGCGCGACGTACGCGATGAAGGCCCAGTGGGCGAGGTCGTCCGAGGCCAGGCGCGCGGCCAGCGCACCGGCCGACGCGCCGACCGCGAGCAGGAGCAGCAGCCTGCCGCTGCCGCGGAGCGCGAAAAGTACCCGCCGCGGCGTGACGACCGTCGCGAACCCCGCGTTCACCACCATCACCAGGGCAGAGGTGGCCGTCGCCACCCGCATTGCGTCCGCGCCGAGTGCGGCGTCCGCCCAGACCACGACCGGCACCGCGACGAACCCTCCACCGAAACCGAACAACACGGTCGTCACCCCGGTGAGGAGCCCGACCCCGACCAACGTCACGAAGTCCATGGGTCCCACCTCACCAGCCGCGACGATCTACTCGCATGCGATGGTCGGCACAGTTCTTTCGCGTGTCGGCCAGTAGCGGCCTCTAGGGTGGGCGGGTGAAGAACGTCCCGCTGGCCGATGTCGACCACGTCGACCGGGCCGTCCTGCCGATCGGTACCGACTACCCGCCCGGGCACATCCTGGACTGGCACGAACACCGGCGCGCGCAGTTCCTCCACGGTGCCACCGGCGTCATGGTCGTCGACACCGCCGAGGGGACCTGGACGGTTCCGCCCGAGCGGGCCGTGCTGATCCCGCCCGCCACACGGCACCGGGTCCGCATGCTGGAGGTCAGCACCCGCAGCCTGTACATCGAGCCGCACGCCGTCCCCTGGTGGCCCGCCACCTGCACGGTCGTGGACGTTCCGCCGCTGCTGCGCGAGCTGCTCCTGGCCGCTGCCGAGTTCGAGGCCGACTACAGCCTCTCCGGGCGCGAGGGAAGCATCGCCACGCTCCTCCTGTACGAGATCGCCGAGCGCGCCCCGCTCCCTTTCCACGTCGGGATCCCCGCCTCCGCCGACCTCGCGCGCCTCTGCCGCGAGTACCTGGCCGCACCCGACGCCGACGCCACCAACGCCGTATGGGCAGCCAGGACGGCCATGAGCGAACGGGCCTTCACGCGACGCTTCCGCTCCGAGACCGGTGAGAGCCCAGCCATCTGGCGGGGGCGCGCCCGCCTGCTCGCTGCCGTACCGCTGCTGCGCACCGCGTCGGTCAGCGAAGTCGGCGCCCGCATCGGCTACGCCTCTCCCGCGGCGTTCACCGCCGCCTTCACCCGTGCCTTCGGCATGCCCCCGTCCCGCTTCACCGCGAGCCGCCGAGGCGGCAGTCAGCTCTGACGCTGTACGCGGACGGCACAGTGAAGGCGTCGACGGCGACCTGACCTGCGTGTTCGCGGAGAATCCCCCGGACGCCAGCTGCGCAGCGACGTCGAGCCGGGGTGCCTACCCCCTGGACCCCGTTTCCAATCTCCGAGGACGCGCCAAACACGGCCGAAGCTGTGAGCCCACCCATAGGAGCCACGTCACATGCTAACGACGGTAGTAGACACCTCAAGGCCCCCGTGGACGGCCGCGGGTCTCCTGTGTGGCCTCTGACCAGGGCGTCCTGCGTACCGGGGTAGTACGTCACATCGTTGCGTCCCGCTCCGGCCACCGCTAACCCTTGCTGAAGTTCCGGCGGGGAATCGGGACCGAACCGAGCGAATCAGCTCGATTCGACCGAGCCCCCCACTCACTTCGCATTGGAGAGTTCCCCCGCATGGCCACGACCCAGACGCAGACCAGCACCGGCCGCACCACCCGCACCGCCCGACTGCGCAAGATCTCCGTCGCCGGCATCGCCACCGCCGGTGCCGCGGCCGCAGCCCTCACGCTGGTCCCCTCGCCCGCCCAGGCCGCAGAGCCGACCG
This sequence comes from Streptomyces sp. NPDC031274, assembly GCF_055570235.1. Classification (NCBI taxonomy): domain Bacteria; kingdom Bacillati; phylum Actinomycetota; class Actinomycetes; order Kitasatosporales; family Streptomycetaceae; genus Streptomyces; species Streptomyces sp. NPDC031274. The sequence goes on from NZ_JBVIHP010000017.1 coordinate 101,771, forward strand.
CGGCGAGCACGAAGGCCACCCAGGCCGCCGCGGCCAAGAAGCCCCACGCCGACAACCTCGACGGCTGGATCCGCGAGTCCCTGGACATCATGAAGTCCAAGGGCATCCCCGGCTCCTACGAGGGTCTGCACCGCAACATCATGCGCGAGTCCGCCGGTGACCCGAACGCCCAGAACGGCTGGGACGTCAACGCGCAGGCAGGCACCCCGTCCAAGGGACTGCTCCAGGTCATCCAGCCCACCTTCGACGCGTACCACGTCTCGGGCACCCCCAATAACCTGACCGACCCGGTCGCCAACATCACCGCGGCCGCGAACTACGCCGCCGACAAGTACGGCTCGATCGACAACGTCGACTCCGCGTACTGAGCCACCGGCCGACGCAGCAACTGAGCCACCGGTCAACGAAAAGGGGCAGCGCATGCCGCACGAGAGCGGGAACGAGCAGCAGGCGCACATGGCCGCGGAGCCCGCAGGCCCCGCAGTGCCCGACTACGGGCCCGCGCGGGTACGAGGCTCCCGGCGCAAGCCACGGAAGAAGACCCTGCGATACGTCGCATGGGGCGCCCTGGGAGCAGTCCTGATCGGCGGAGGAGGCGCCGCCTACGCCTGGCAGCACCTCAACGGCAACATCCATGGCACCGACATGAACGCCGCCCTCGGGCACGACCGGCCCGGTCAGCAGAAGGACGGCTCGATGAACATCCTCCTGCTCGGGTCCGACTCCCGGGCGGGAACCCACGGCCAGTACGGCAGTGGTGTCAGCGGAGCCCGCGCCGACACGGCGATGGTCCTGCACGTCGACAAGACCCACAAGAAGGCTTCGGTCGTCAGCATTCCGCGCGACACGATGGTCGAGCGGCCCCAGTGTGCGAAGCCGCAGGGCGGCAAGGCGGCCGGCGCGCAGCAGGCCATGTTCAACTCGTCCTACCAAGTGGGCGGACCGTCGTGCACCGTGAAGACGGTCGAGAAGATGTCGAACCTCCGGATGGACCACTACCTCGAAGTCGACTTCAAGGGATTCCAGAAGCTCATCGACGAGCTCGGCGGCGTGAACATCACCACCCACAAGGCGATCAAGGACCCCAACAGCGGCCTTGCCCTGAACGCGGGCAAGCACACGCTGGGGGGCAAGCAGGCACTGGAGCTCGTCCGCACCCGGCACGGCGTGGGTGACGGCAGCGACCTGGGCCGCATCCAGCTCCAGCAGGCGTTCATCAAGGCGCTGATCCACCGCGCCGACACCGTCGACCCGCTGGGCAGCCCCGCCAAGTCCTACGACCTGGCGGACACCGCGACCAAGAGCATCAGCGCGGACTCCGGCCTGGCCTCGGCGGACAAGCTCCTCGGTCTGGCCAAGGAGCTCAAGGGCATCAGCCCCGACCGCACCAACATGGTCACGATGCCGGTCACCTACGACTCCCAGGACTCGGGCCGGGTCCTGCCGCTGGACAAGGCGTCGCAGCGGGTGTGGACCGCGCTGCGCCAGGACCAGCCCGTACCGAAGTCCGCGACGCGGGACTCCGTGGGCGACAAGACCGAATCGCCGGTCACGGCGGGCACCTGACCCGTACCCGGCCCGGGTCGCTGCGCCTGGCGCGGCTGGCTGTGCCTAGTCGCGTCCCGTACGGCTGAGGGCCCCCGGCCACCACGCTTTCGGGCCGATGTCGCGGACGAGAGCCGGTACCAGGAGCGACCGTACGACCAGGGTGTCCAGCAGGACTCCGAAGGCGACGATGAACGCGATCTGGACGAGGAAGGCCAGCGGGATGATGCCGAGCGCCGCGAAGGTCGCCGCGAGCACGACCCCGGCCGATGTGATGACGCCACCGGTCGCGGTCAGGCCGCGCAGCACCCCTTCGCGCGCCCCGTGGCGCAGTGATTCCTCGCGGACCCGTGACATCAGGAAGATGTTGTAGTCCACGCCGAGGGCGACCAGGAAGACGAAGCCGTAGAGCGGTACGGAAGAGTCCGTCCCGCTGAATCCCAGTACGTGCTGGAAGACGAGGGCGGAGACTCCCAGAGTGGCCACGAAGTTGAGCGCGACCGTCGCGACCAGCAGGACCGGCATGAGCAGCGACCTGAGCAGCCCGATCAGGATGACGAGAATGATTACGAGGACCACCGGAACGATGAGCTTGCGGTCGTGCTCGGCGGTCCGCTGCGTGTCGTACTGCTGCGCGGTGTAGCCGCCGACCAGTCCGTCGGCGCCGTCCACCGTGTGGACGGCGTCGCGCAGCCGGGCCACGGTGTCCTTTGCCGCGTCACTGTCGGCGGAGTCCTCCAGAGTGGCGTCGATACGTACGCGGCCGTCGACGACCAGCGGCTCTTCCGCGCCCGGTCGGCCGGAGGCGCTCACGGCCGAAGCCGATGACACCCCGTCGGTGCGTTCGACCGCCGCCGTGACCTGCTCGAGCCTGTCGGCATCAGCGACCACCACGGCCGGATTGCCCGATCCTCCGGGGAAGTGCTTGCCGAGTGTCTTCTGCGCGGCCACGGAGGGCGCGTCGTTGACGAAGATCTCGTTCAGGGGCACGCCCTTGGACTGGAGGGTCGGGGCGAAGGCGGTGCAGATGAACAGGCCGACCAGGGTGCCGGCCCAGACCTTGCGCGGCGCCCGGTCGACGAGCGAGGCGATCCGCGTCCACACGCCCTGCCCGGCGGACTTCTCCGTGGCCGACCTGGGCTTGGCGGGCCAGTAGGCCGCGCGCCCGAGGAGGATCAGGACCGGGGGCAGGAAGGTGAGCGTGCTCAGTACGGCGCAGGCGATGCCGATGGCCCCGACGGGCCCGAGCGCGCGGTTGTTGGTGAGGTCGCTCAGCAGGAGTGCGAGCAGTCCAAGGGCGACCGTGGCGCCGCTGGCGACGATGGGACCGAGCGAACGGCGCAGCGCCGCCCGCATGGCGGCGACCCTGTCGCGGCTGACGGCCAGTTCCTCACGGAAGCGCGCGGTGAGCAGCAGCGCGTAGTCGGTCGCGGCGCCGATGACCAGGATGGAGAGGATGCCCTGGACCTGGCCGTCGACCCGGACGATGTCGTGGTCGGCGAGCACGTAGACGATTCCGCAGGCGAGCCCCAGGGCGAAGACGGCCCCGAGGATGATGACGAGCGGGAGCAGCACGCTGCGGTAGACGAGCAGCAGGATCACCAGGACGGTGATCAGGGCTACCCCGAGCAGGAGGCCGTCGATGCCCCCGAAGGCGTCGGACAGGTCGGCCTGACTGGCCGCGGGACCGGCCACCTGGGCGTCGGTTCCTGGCACCTTCGCCGCTGCCTGCCTGACCTGCTCCAGGGTTCCTTCCAGCTCGTCGCCGAGGTCGGGCCGCAGTTGTACGACACCTTGCAGCGCTTGGCCGTCCTTGGACAGCACCGCGGGGGACACCTGCCCCGTAACCCCTGACACGTCGCTCAGGGAAGCCAGCGCCCGGGTGGCGGTGTCCTTCTGGGCCTGATCGATCCCGTCGGACTGTGTGCCGCCTGTGTCGCCGTCCGCGGTCCAGACGACGATCGCGGGGAGGGTCTCCTCCTGACGGAACTTCCGCTGGGCGTCGATGACCTGCGTCGACTCGGCGTTCTGCGGCAGAAAGGCGGCTTGATCGTTCGTGGCGACCTCGCCGAGTTTTCCGGCGTAGGGCCCGAGCGTTCCGCCGATGCCGAGCCAGGCGACGAGCAGGACGACGGGGACCAGCCAGCGTGCCAGGCGCGTACCTCTGGACATGGAGCTCCTTCCGGGCTTAATACCTCAACGAATAAGAATCTCAATGATTGAATCATCTTGATCGCCACGAGTGCCCGGCGGGTGTACCACGGAGATGCCCGACCTGGCGGGCGGACCTGTCGCTGCGGGCCTAGCGCTGACGCCCGCGCAGCTCGGAGAGTTCCTCGTTCATCGCGGCCAGGAAGCGCAGCACCACGGCGAGTTCGTCCTCGCTGAACCGCACGCGAGCGCTCTCCGTTGCTGCGGCCAGCGGCTGGAAGAAGGTGCGCGCCGCCGCTTTGGCGCCGGGAGCGTAGTGCAGATGCACCACTCGGCGGTCCTCACTGTCCCGTGTCCGGCGGATGTGCCCGGCGCGTTCAAGACGGTCAAGGCACGCGGTGACGGCGCCCGAGGTCAGCCCCAGATGGTCGCGCAGCCGTCCCGGAGTGAGCGGATCATCCGCGTCCAGAATGGCGGCAAGGGCCTGGACGTCCGTCGCGTGCAGATCGTGGTCGGCGGCGAAACCGTGGATCAGCCGGTTGAGCTCGCCGTTCATGCGCCGCAACTGCACCGCGAACGATTGCAGATCTGTCGGCGCCGAGTCCGATGCCGCAGTGCCGCTGAACGCTGAATCCTCTGTACTGGCCACATGGGCAGCCTATAGATCCCTCACCAGTGCAGTCCCGCCGGTCGCGGGCGGCCTTGGGCACCGAGCGGCTGGTGCTGCGACCGGGAAGGTTCGCTGGGTCGCTGGTCGCGTTGGTGGGTGCTGGGCCGGACTGGTCAGGCCCGCAGCCCGTCCACGGCCGTATCGATCGCAGCCAGCGCCGCGCTCTGATCGAGACCCGCCCTCGATACGAGCGACAGGCCCTGGACGATGTAGAGCAGGAGCTGCGCCTGGGCCTCGGGGGAGGAGTTGGCCGTGACCTCGCCGGCGGCCTGGGCGCGGCGGAGCGCGTCGGTGACGATCTCGATGAACCGGCGGTACGAGCGGGTCACGACCTCCGTGGCCTCACCGTCCTGGGGGACCAGTTCGGCGGTGGTGTTGCCGACCAGGCAGCCCTGCGGCACGCCCATGTCGGAGATCAGTTCGTCCAGCCGCGCCGGGTGGGTCAGGATCTCGCGCAGGGCCGGTAGGAGCGGGGTGGTGTCGAGCGCGGCGGTCAGGTGCCGCTCGTACACCTCCCAGTAGAGCCTGACGGCGTCCAGGTAGAAGCGGCGCTTGTCACCGAACGTTCCGTAAAGACTGCCGCGCTCCACGGCCAGCGCGTCGACCAGGTCTTGGACCGACGTCGCCCCGTACCCCCGGGACCAGAACAGTTCGAGTGCGCGCGCCAGCGTCTGTTCCTTGTCGAACTCGCGGGGCCGTCCGGTTCGTGCCATGCGACCAAGACTACGACTTCTTGACTGTGCGTTCAAGAAGTCGTAGCTTCCGTTGCGTTACTTCTTGAACGAGCGCACAGAAGTCGCTGGCCAATGGCCGGCGTGAAGGGCGAAGAACATGGAATTCGCAGGCAAGACGGCACTCGTCACCGGGTCCGGCGCGATCGGCGGGCTGGGGCACGCGACGGCCAAGGTGCTGGCCGTGGGCGGGGCCGACCTGATCCTCACCGGCAGCGACGCCGAGCGCGGTGCCCAGGTGGTGGCGGACATACGCGCGGCCGGTGGCGGCTCCTTGGCCGGAACGGTGCGGTTCGTCGTCGCCGACCTGTCAGACCCGGCGGCCGTGCGGCAACTGGCCGACGGCGCCGGAACCATCGACATCCTGATCAACAACGCGAGCGTGATGACGTTCGCCCCGACCGCCGGGCAGGACCTCGCGAGCTACGACTCCGCCTTCGCCGTCAACGTGCGCGCACCGTTCCTGCTCACCGCGCTGTTCGCGGAGAAGATGGCCGCGGGCGGCGGCGGCAGCATCGTCAACATCAGCTCCACCGCGGCCGGCCTCGGCATGCCGGGCATGGCCGTCTACGGCGCCACCAAGGCGGCACTCGAATCGCTGACCCGCACCTGGGCGGCGGAGTTCGCCGAGTCGAACGTGCGGGTCAACGCCGTGGCCCCAGGGCCGATGCGCACTTCCAAGGTGGTCGCGGCGATGGGCCCGGACATGGGCGGCATGGGGCGGACCACCGCGCTCAAGCGCACGTCGGACCCGGCCGAAGTGGCTCAGGTGGTCGCCTTCCTCGCCGGTGACCGAGCCAGCTACGTAACCGGAGCGATCGTGGCCGCCGACGGCGGCCGGACCGCGATCTGAGGAGTTCAGAACAGTGAATCGTCTTGCAGGGAAGCACGCACTGATCACCGGAGGGACGAGCGGCATCGGCCTGGAGACGGCCCGCCAGTTCCTCGCCGAAGGCGCGACCGTCGCCATCACCGGCCGCTCCCGGGAAAGGCTGGACGAGGCAGCCCGGCAACTGGAAGGCCCGCTGCTGACCATCGCCAGCGACGCCGGCGACGTACCCGGCCAGGCGGCACTCGCGGCACGGCTGCGGACGGAGTGGCCCAAGCTCGACGTCCTGATGAGCAATGCCGCAGACGTCACCCACCTACCGCTCGACGCATGGACCGAGGAGGCGTTCGACAGGCTCGTCGCGACCAATCTCAAGTCGCCGTTCTTCCTGATCAGAGACCTGCTGCCGCTCTTCTCGCAGCAGTCATCGGTCATCCTCGTCGGTTCGGTCTCCGCGTACATAGGACACGAGAACGCGACGGTCTACGGCGCGGCCAAGGCGGGGTTGCTCTCCTACACGCGCGGCCTGACCTACGAGCTGAAGGACCGGGGCGTCCGCGTCAACGGACTGAGCCCGGGCCCGACCGTCACCAACGCGTTCGCCCCCCTCGGCCCCGAACGCCAGGCCGCCCTCTATGAGGAACTCCGGCAGACCGTACCCCTGCACCGCCTGGGAACCGCCACGGAGCTGGCGAAGGCGGCCGTGTACCTCGCCTCGGACGAGTCCGCCTACACCGCGGGCACGGTGCTGCGGGTTGATGGGGGCATCGGGGAGCTGGCGTATTGAGCAGCCCGCACAGCCCCGGTTCGAGTGATCCCCCGGGCACACTGCCCGGCCTGCGGGGCGGCACGTCGCGCTGCCAGACACTCGCCCCGGTCACAGCACTAGCCGGTCTCACCGCGCTGTGGCTCAGGAGTGAGGAGGGCAGGAGGGGGCGTATAGCTCACCCCGTACACCCGGGCGAAACGGTTGGCGGGTGCCGCCGACCCACCGAGCCGCTCGAGAAAGAACGCCCGTGCCATCGACTCCATCTGCTCACCGCTCACATACACGACCCATCTGTTGGACGCGGCGTTGAACCGCGCCCCTTCCACCGCCGACTCCAGACCCGACGCCGGTCCACGACGCAGTCGCCCGCGCAGAGCGAGGAAACGCCTCAGCGTGTCCAGATCCGCGCGGCGCAGGCCTACCTGCTGCAGTCCGGGCGAGGGAGCCTCGACATGCGGCGGAGCCGCCCGGGCCTGTACGTACAGGAGCGCGTCCCACCCGTCGTCCGTCAGCTGCACCGCCCACGAGATTGCCCGGCCGGCCTTCGCCGAGAGCTCCGCCTGCTCCTCGCGGGGAGCCACTCGGACCAGCCCGAGTTTCACCAGGGGGCCCATGGCGCGTTCATCGAGTCCGGGTCCTGCCGTGGCCCATCCATCGGTTGTGCGCTGCACGTCAGCCACGCGTTGCAGCAGCGTGTAATGCTCAGCCGAGCGCCGCATCCTTTGCCCCTCCCGCCGAACAGTGCGTTGCCGTGACGCTAGCGTGCACCCCCGCCCGAAGGGGTGTTGTTTGAGATGGTCCACGCCCCGAAAACGCGGTCGATGTCGAAGCGCGGCGCCGGTTTCAGAGCGGCGTAGTTGGCTACCCGAGCAAAGCGATAGCACAGCGCTGTGCAACGTAGGCGCCGGTCGGTTGGGACAGACAGCCACCGGCGCCGCCACATGCACGGAGTCAGCAAACTATGGCCATGGATGTGGGGGATCTGCGATGCTCACCTCATCGGCCGCACTGTCGGCCAGACAGGTTCTGCGTAGGTAAATGAGGAGAGGTAGAGCAGGTGGCTTCCTCGTCGGAATCTCTCAACACGTCGGCACTGAATCCTCATCAGAATGCCGATCAGCAGGCCTCCGACGACTGTGCGGATGAGGCCGCCGAGATCAAGGCGCTGCGCACCGAGGTCAATGAACTGCATCGCGCCATGGAGTCTCATCCGTCCATAGACCAGGCGCGGGGCATGCTGATGTCCCTGGGGCCGTGTACCGCGGATGAGGCGTGGGAGGTTCTGGTCGAGGTGTCGCAACGCTCCAACACCAAACTGCGTGCCGTGGCGGAAGAGCTGATCGCCACGACGGAGGGCGAGCCGCTGCCCGGCCCGGTCCGCGCGGCTCTCAGTAAGGCACTGGCCAAACGGTAGAGAGCGGTGGCTGGATCCAGCCCTCCAAGGAGCGCCAGAGCCCTCGTTGGAGGGTCCTCTATGGTGTGACCATGCCACACGCCTCCGTGCTCCTCGTCATCGACATGCAGAACACCCCGGTCGCCATCGCCTACCGGGCTACCGAGACCGTCGCTGTGATCGCCGGGCTGCGCGAACGCGCGAAAGCCGCCGGTGTACCCGTGGTGACGGTCCAGGACCAGGGCGACGGGATGGAGGCGGGTACCCAAGGGTGGCGAGTCGTGCCTGAACTTGCCCCCACCGAGGACGAGTTGCTGGTCCGCAAGACCAGCCCGGACAGCTTCCTCGGCACGGATCTCGACAAGACCTTGAAGATGCTGGGAGCCACCGAGGTGGTCGTCACCGGATTCGCGACGGAGATCTGCGTGGACACGACGGCGCGGCGGGCGCTGAGCCACGGATACGACCTGGTGGTGGCCGCCGACGGGCACACCACGTCCGTCCGGTCGGACGGTGGCGAGTTCGCCTCGCCGGCACAGTCGATCGCCCACCACAACGAGATCTTCCGGAACCTCCGCTTCCCGGGGCGGAGCGTCCGGGTGCTGCCCGCGGCCGAAGTGGACTTCGCCGCTGCCTAGGGCCTCTTGGCGCGGCGCGACGTGCGAGAGCGCCGGCCGGCGGCCTGGCTGCGAGCCGGGAGACCACCGACCGGTGAAGCGCCACGAGGACTGTCAGGCTTTCAGCTCCGCGAGGTCGGCGGCGTCGAGGCGCAGCCCGGCCGCGGCGAGGTTCTCGGCGAGGTGTGCGGGCGAACCGGTGCCGGGGATGGCCAGCATGTTCGGTGAACTCGCGAGCAGCCAGGCGAGGGCGACCTGTGAGGTCGTCGCGTCGTGCCTCTTGGCGACCTGCGCGAGACGGTCGTGCTCGATCGGATCGAAGCCGCCACCGAGCGGAAAGAACGGCACGTAGGCGATGCCGTGTTCCACGCAGCGCGCGAGCACGGCGGCGTCATCGTGACGATGCACGTGGTACTGGTTCTGGACCGCGACGACCGGCGCGATGCCCCGTGCCTCGTCGAGTTGCGCCAGGTCGACGTTGCTGACCCCGAGGTGGCGGATCAGACCCTCCGCACGCAGTTCCGCCAGCGCCGCGAACCGGTCGGCCACGCTCTCGCCACCCGGCTTGTTCACTCCTCCGACCCGCAGATACACAAGGTCGAGTCGGTCGAGACCGAGGGCGCGCAGGTCCTCGGTCACCAGGCCGCGCAGCTGCTCGGGTCCTGCCTGGCCGCTGGGCACGCCGTCCGCCGCGAGCAGCGGGCCGACCTTGGTGGCGATCAACAGTTCGGCCGGGTAGGGCGCGAGCGCCTTGCGGATCAGTTCGTTGGCGCGGACCTCCCCCCGAACGTAGAAGCCGGCCGTGTCGATGTGGTCGACACCCGCGTCGACTGCCTGCCGCAGTACCGCGACGCCGGTCTGCGGGTCGCGTGCGGGACCGGTGAAAGTGCCTGCGGGCAGCCGCATCGCGCCGAAGCCGAGGCGGTTGACGGAGCGGTCGCCACCGAGCATGAACTGGCCGCTCGCTGCGGCCGTGATCTCTGTAGTCATGTCCCCACCCTCAACCCGCTGGGGCCTTCACAGGGCCATATGGCAACGTGTTGCCACCGTCATGAGCGAGACTGGGAGCGTGACCGACCACACCACGCTGACGGTGCACGGCGAGAAGGAGCTGGCCGCGCGGACCGCCGCGCTGTTCGGCGAGACGACGCGGGAGTTCTTCTGCGCCGCGAACGACCTGCACACCTGGGCGCGGCCCGAGGCGAGGAAGGCGATGGTGCGCCGCCTGCGCCCCCGGGCAGCCGAAGGCGTGGCCGTGCGCAAGCTCTACACACCGGCCGTACTGGCCGACGAGGAACAGCGGTTGCACCTGTTCGATGTCGCGGACGCCGGTGGGCAGGTGCGCGTGCGTGCCGCGAGCCTGCCCCACGAGACGATCATCATCGACCGGCGGGTGATGATCCTGGCGGGCCGCAGTGGCGCACGCGGTCGCGAGTTCACGATCACGACCGCACCGGCTCTCGTCGGGGGTGTCCACGCCCTCATGTGTGCCACGTGGGATGCAGGTACCCCTCTCTCGGACTACCTGCGGAGGGAGACCGGGGGCCTGGACGCCGACTCGTTCGCCGTGCTGCAGGCGCTCGCGGCCGGACTCACGGACGCCGCGGGCGCACGCCGCGTCGGTATGTCCGTACGGACCTATCGCAGGCGGGTGGCCGACCTGATGACCGTGCTGGAGGCCGACTCACGGTTCCAGGCGGGTGTGAACGCAAGCCGACTCGGCCTCACCGGCCGCTGATCCCGGTCGCATCCTTCGTCAGCGCGTCCATGAAGAGGTCGACGAGCGGGCGGGCCTGCTCTTCGGTGCCGTGCTGCGCTGAATAGGCGATGCCGCCCATGAGGAGCAGGACATTGTCGGGGGCGACGTCGGTCCGCAGGCTGCCGTCCCGGGCGCCGGCCGCGAGGAGCGTGGCGACGGCGTCGGTGAGCAGCGTGCGGCTGTCGGAGTACGGGTCGATCCCGGAGGCGATGACCGCGTTGAGGGCTTCGGACATACCGCTCTTGGCCGTGGCGTAGCGGATGAAGTGCTCCATCCACATCCGGGTGGCCTCGGCGGCCGGATGACGGGCGATGAGATCGTCCACCTTCTCGCACACCTGGGTGAGCTGGCGCCGGTAGGCGGCGTCGATGAGGACTTCCCGCGTCGGGAAGTGCCGATAGAGGGTGCCCACGCCGACCCCCGCTTGCTTGGCGATGGCGGCAGGCGCGGTGTCAAGACCCTGTTCGGCGAAGGCCTGAGCGGCGACCTCGAGCAGGCGCTCCCGGTTCTGCAGCGCGTCACTCCTGGTGCGGCGAGGTGCGGCGGGCATACGGGTTCCTTCGCTGTGGGTCGCCGGTTGCTTTCCGGAACGTATTCCGCTTAATGTCTAACCGGAATACGTTCCGGTAGCACCCTACTCCAGGAGCATCCCGTGCCCGCTCTCTCCGACAAGGCCGTACGTCACTGGTTCATCACCGGGGCCTCCGGCGGTCTGGGCCGCCACCTCACCGAACTCGCCCTGCGCAACGGCGACCGCGTCACGGCGACGCTCCGCCGACCCGCGGCTCTTGAGGACCTGCGCGAAACGTACGGCGGACGGCTGACCGTCGAGGTCCTCGACCTCACCCGGCCGGCCGACGTCGACAGGGTGGTCGCAAGGACACTTCGGTCCGGTCCGGTGGACATCGTGGTCAACAACGCCGGATACGCGGTCGTGGGCGCCGCCGAGGAGATGACCGCCGAGCAGATACGCGACCAGATCGAGGTCCTCCTGCTCGCCCCGATGATGATCACCCGGGCTTTCCTGCAGCCGATGCGGGAGCAGGGTGGAGGCCGGATCATCCAGATCTCCAGCGTGGGCGGCCAGATCGGCATCCCCACCCACAGCTCCTATCACGCGGGCAAGTGGGGCCTTGAGGGCTTCACCGAGAGCGTCAGCCGCGAGGTCTCCGACTTCGGCATTCACCTCACGCTGGTCGAGCCCGGCGCCACCCGCACCGGCTTCGCCTCGGCCCTGCACTACACCACCGAAACGGCCGCCTACCGTGACAGGGCCGTCGGGCAGACCAGGCGCTACCTGGAATCCGCCGACGAGAGCGCATTCACCGGCGACCCGGCCAAGTTGGCCGCCGCCATCCACGCCACCACCCGCCACCCGAGCCCGCCCCTGCGCCTGTCGCTCGGCTCCGACACCTATGACGCGATCCACGCAGCACTCACCGAACGCCTGACCGCACTCGAGGCCCAGAAGGACCTCGCTGGGTCCGTCGCCTTCAGCCAAGGGAAGCCCGCCCGCACGACCCCGGGAGTCGACGGGAAGGTGGCCGACTGACGTGCGGCTACGAGGGAGACGGGCGCGTGAGCCGGTGCTTCGTACGGATGATCCGCGCAACGCCCTTACGCGTCCCAGTAGTTGAGTGGCGCCGACCCCACGCTGTGCCCCCGGCGGTCGAGGACCCGCCCCGCGTGCTTGATCGTGCGCAGCACCACGGCGCGCTCCGTGATCCGCAGATCCAGGTGCGCGAGGCGGCTGTTGAGCAGCGCTTCGGTGGTGTGGACCTCGGACAGGTCCGGCAGCCAGATGTCGAGCATCAGATTGTGCGCGCCCGCGGTGATGCTGCACATGCGCAGACCGGGCAGGGTACGCAGCGCGCTCACCGTCTCGTCGAGATGCTGGGCGGGCACCGAGCCGAAGTAGACGACCGAGACCGGGAAGCCGGTCAGCGGCCGGGCCAGCGCACAGCGCAGCGAGAGCCGCCCGGTGCCGGTCAGGACGCGCAGCCGGCGCCGGACGGTCGCGGCCGATGCGCCAACGGTCTCGGCGAGGTCCGTCAGGGGCATCCGGCCGTCGGCGCCGAGCGCGAGGGCGATCCTGCGGTCGAGGGGCCGCAGCGGTTCGTCGGGCAGCGCGGGCCGTTCCACGGCGAGCGCGGTCCGCTGCTGCCGGGTGAGGCTGCGCAGCCGCCACGAGGCCCCCTCGAAGGGCGCCGCGGTGATGACATGGCTGCGTACGGCGCGCACGCCGGGCAGCTGCGACACCCGCTCGCCGGAGAGCCGGGCGAGGCCGTCGAGGTCGACGGCGGCGACGATCGCGAGCAGATCACGCTCGCCCGAGGTCTGCTTGAGGCTCAGCACATGGGGGTCACGGGCGAGCTGCCCGACGGTGTCCTCGCTCAGCCGCCCGCCCATGTCGATCTCGACCTGGGCGTAGACGCCCTCGTCGTGGCCGGGGGACAGGTAGCCGTCGACCCAGGCGATGCCCGCGCGCACCATGCGGTCCCAGCGGCGGGCGACCGTCACCGCGTCGACCTCCAGGACCTCGCCCATCCGTACCCAGGGCACCCGGGGCTGGATCTGGAGGGCGTGCACGATGGCCAGATCCAGCTCGTCGAGGTGGTGTGCCGACTGCTGCGTATCCATGAGAGATGCCGAATTCTGCATTGGAGGCGTCTTGGTGAAGGATTCCGGCGATTTTACACACGCGTCATCCCTGATACCGAGGATCGTCGGCCATGAGCCACGCACAGTTTTCCTCCCTGCGCATCATCCGGGCCCGTCTTGTCGACGGCACCGGAGCGGACCCCGTGACGGACGCCGTCATCGACATCGACGAGGACGGCACGATCGTCCACGCGGGACCGGCGGCCACGGCACCGGAGGCCCCCGCCAGGTCCCGGACCGTGGACGCGGCAGGACGCACGGTCCTGCCGGGATTCATCGACACCCACGTCCACCTCGCCATCGAATCGCCCCGGCAGATGGTCCGCCGACACGAGAGCGACCAGACCCTGGAGACGTTCCGCACCGCCGAGCGGCTGCGGATCACCCTGGACGCCGGTATCACCACCGCCCGTGACCTGGGCGGACTGCCGGCCGGCTACCGGGACGCGGTCGCGGTGGGCCTGACCACAGGACCCCGGCTGCACACGGCGGTCCGCATCCTCAGCCACACCGGAGGCCACGCCGACTTCCGCTCGGAGTGCGGCTTCGACCCCAGCGCCGGCGTGGGCGAGATCGCCGACACCCCGGACGAGGTGCGCGTCGCGGTGCGCCGCCTGCTCCGCTCCGGCGCCGACGTCATCAAGGTCTGCGCGACCGGCGGGATGAGCAGTCCCTACGACCAGCCCGACGACGAGGGCCTGACCGTCGAGGAGATCCGTACGGTCGTCGACGAGGTGGCCCGGCACGGCGGCCGCCCGGTCGCCGCCCACGCGCAGGGCACCGCGGGCATCGTCAACGCGATCCGCGGCGGCGTGAGCAGCGTCGAGCACGGCTACGGCCTCACCGCGCAGGCGCGGGAACTGGCGGGCGAGCACGGCACGTTCGTGGTGCCGACCCTGTCGACGGTGTTCGACGGCATCGACCGCTCGACCATGCAGCCCTTCCACTACGAGAAGAAGATCCGCTGGTCCGGCATCACCCGGGAGAACATCGCCGCGGCCATCTCCGACGGCGTACGCATGGCGATGGGCACCGACGCGGCGATGGTGCCGCACGGCCGCAACCTGCGTGAGCTCTCCCACCTCGTGTCACTCGGCATGAGTCCGGCCCGGGCCATCGAGACGGGCACCCGCAGCGCCGCCGAACTCCTGGGCCTGTCCGCGGAGATCGGCACGCTCGAGACCGGCAAGCACGGCGACCTGGTGATGTGCGACGGCGACCCGATCGCGGACATCTCGCTGCTGTCCGACCCGGCGCGCGTCGTGCTCGTCGCCCAGCGCGGCGCCGTACGCAAGGACACGCTCGGCCTGGCACAGGCCACCCCCGCCCCCGCGGCCAACGGCGCACCATCGGAAGGAGCCGCCGGATGAGCACCTCGGTCACCTCCGCGAAGACACCGCCGGGCGGGCCGCCCAAGAAGTCCGTGCTCGACAAGGTCATGAACGGCATCGAGCGTGCGGGCAACAAGCTGCCCCACCCGGTGCTGCTCTTCCTCGGTCTGTTCCTGATCATCGGCACGGTCTCGACGGTCCTCGCCGCCACCGACGCCACCGTCACGGTGCCGGGCGAGGACGAGACACTCGCGGTCAAGGGCCTGTTCAGCGGCGAGGGTGTGCGCTGGCTGCTCGAGAACTTCATCCCGAACTTCACCGGCTTCCCCTCGCTCGGCACCGTCCTGCTGATGATGGCCGCGGTCGGCGTGGCCGAGAAGACGGGCCTCCTCGAGACGGCCGTACGCGCCTCCATCGCACGGGCCCCCAAGCGGCTGCTGCCCTACCTGGTCGCCTTCGTGGCCTGCCAGGCACACCTGATGAGCGACGTGGCGATCCTGGTGATCCCGCCGCTGGCCGCACTCGCCTTCAAGAACGCGGGCCGCAACCCCATCGCTGGCCTCATCGGCGGCTTCGCCTGCACCTGCGCGGGCTACGCCGCGGGCTTCTCGATCGGCGCGCTCGACGCGCTCTACACCGGCATCACGCATCAGGCCGCCGCGGTCGTGCCCAGCGGCGAGGGCGCCCCCACGCACATCCTCATCAACTACTTCTACACGGCCGCTGCCAGCTGCGTGCTCGCCCTGATCGGCGGCTTCCTGATCTCCCGCGTCCTGGAGCCCCGGCTGCCCCAGCCGGACCCGGATGCCGAAGCCGAGGCCGCTGCCGAGGAGGAGCACCAGGCCGCGACCGAGGGCGCGGCAGGCACGGACGCGGCGGCCACCGCACGCCCCTCCGTCGTCGTCACCGCCAGGCAGCGCACGGGCCTGCTGCGCTCAGGTCTCGCCGTGCTGCTCTACGCGGCCGTCGTGGTCACCTGCTGGCTGCTGCCGGGCTCCCCGTTGCGCGGCGAGGGCGGCGCGCTGGTTCCGTCGCCGGTTCTCGACGGCATCGTGCCGCTGCTGTTCGTCGCCTTCGTCCTCGCCGGTGTCGTCTATGGCCGCACCGTCGGCACGCTCAAGCGCGCCGAGGACGCTCCCCGGATGATGGCCGATTCGATCACCGGAATGTCCGGCTACATCGTGCTGATCCTGGTGATCTCCCAGGTCATCGGCGTCTTCGACTGGTCCAACGTCGGTACGCTGCTCGCGGTGAACGGCGCCAACCTCCTGGAGTCCGCGGGCCTCACCGGCTTCACAGGGCTTGTCCTGTTCGTCCTCCTGGTCTGCGTCCTGAACCTGTTCGTCACCTCGGGCTCGGCCTTGTGGTCGTTGGTCGCGCCGGTCTTCGTCCCGGCGTTCCTGCTCCTCGGCATGGAACCCGCCGTCACCCAGGCGGCGTTCCGGATCGGGGACTCCGCGACCCAGATGATCACGCCGCTCAATCCGTACGTCTTCCTGATGCTGACGATCCTGCGCCGCTACGAACCCGGGGCGCAGCTCGGCACGGTCCTGTCCCGCCTCTCGGTGTTCGTGGTCCCGTTCCTGATCGCCTGGCTCGCGGTCCTCGGCCTCTTCTACGGCCTGGACCTGCCGCTCGGCCCCGGCGCGGACATCCACCGGTGATTTACCCGGGGACGGCGTGAATCTGCTTGTCCCACCGAACCGACGAACTCTAAAGTGGAAGCACTTCGACGAGACGCTCCCCAGAAGCACGCCGCAGAGCGAGAGCGTCCCACCTCACTGAGGTGCCGAAGGGGCGGCAGCCTACTTTGTCGACCCTTCCTTCGGAGGTCTCCGTCATGAACGTCGGTATCGGTCTGCCCATCGGCGACCCTGCCACCCTGCTCACCTGGGCCCAGCGCGCCGATGCGGGTCCCTTCAGCACACTCGGCCTGCTCGACCGCCTCGTCTACGACAACCCCGAGCCCCTGGTGGCGCTCGCCCTCCTGGCGGGCGCCACCTCACGGATCCGCGTCCAGACCGAGGTGCTGCTCGCCCCGCTGCGCGACACCGCCCTCCTCGCCAAACAGGCCGCCACCTTGGACCAGATGTCCGGTGGCCGCCTGGTCCTCGGCCTCGGCGTCGGTGGCCGGGACGACGACCACCAGGTCTCAGGCATCGACATACGCACCCGAGGGCGGCGCCTCGACGAGCAGATGGCGGTCATGCGCCGCCTGTGGTCCGGCGAGCCGTACGGGGACGGTGTCGGCCCGATCGGTCCCGCGCCCGCCCGCCCCGGCGGCCCCGAGGTGCTCTTCGGGGGCTTCAAGCCCGCCGCCATCGAACGCGTCGCACGCTGGGGTGACGGCTTCCTCGCCGCAGCTCCGCCCTCCTGGGCGGGCGGACTGTTCGACACCGCCCGCAAGTTCTGGAAGGAGTACGACCGTGACGGCGAACCGCGCATCGTCGCGCAGATCAACGTCGCGCTCGGCCCCCAGGACGTGGTCCATGACGCCCGGACGAACATGCACGCCTATTACGCCTTCACCGGCATGGCCGACCGCATGGTTGCCGGACTGTGCACCACACGGACCGAGATCCGTGATGCCATCGCCGGTTTCACCGACCTCGGCGCCGACGAGGTGATGCTCTACTGCTACGGCCTCGATCCGGACCAGGTGGACCGTCTCGCCGAGCTCCTGTGACGGCGATGAGGTGACAGGTGCCTGACCGGAAGCCGCACCTCAGGCGGGGCCGAAGGGGACCTGACCCAGCGCCTGCGCGCGGAACGCGGCCGGAGTCGTGCCCGTCCGCAGACGGAAGAACTTGTTGAAGTCACTCGCGTCCGCGAACCCCAGCCTCCCGGCGATCTCCTTCGCCGGGAGGCTGCTGTGCTGCAGGAGGCGTTTGGCCTCCAGAAGCACTCGCTCGTCGACGAACTTCTTCGCACTCGCCCCGGTGACGGCCAGCGTCGCCCGGGAAAGGGTGCGCGGGCTGTAGCCAAGGGCGGCCGCGTAGTCCTCCACCCGCCGTGTCACCGCGTGGTCGCGCTCCACCGCGTCGTGAAAACGCCGGAACACCTCGCTCACCGGGCCCTGCGAGGGCGCCGCGCCCCGCACGGCCGCCAGGCGCAGCACCAGGACGGACACCAGGTGCCTCACCACTTCGACATGTGAGTCCAGTGGGAGCGAGGCCATCGCGTCGTACTCGTACGTGAGATGGCCCAGGGCCCGTTGCAGCGCCTGCGCCTGCTCGCCCTCGGGCACAAGGGGCTGCTGCTCGTAGGGGGGATCCATGTGTGCGGCCGCCACGGTCGCGGGCGGCAGGAATCCGGGCTGGAACAGGACGATCACCCCGTCCGCCGCGGCCAGATCCCGGCCGAACCGCTGCACCTGCCCTGCCCGGATCCACAGCCAGGATCCGGGCGGCAGTTCGTGCTCGACGAAATCCACCGCCATCCGCAGTGGCCGCGAGCGGACCGCGATCAGCTGATGGAAGGCGGGGCGCAACGACGCGTACGGGTCGTTGCCGTGCCGCCGCGAGCGTTCGTAGAGGCCCCCGAGATCGACCACCTCGACACCGGTGGGCGCACCCACCGCCGCCGTGTAATCCAGGTCCCTGACATCAGAGTGTCCGTTTTTCCCCATCGCGAGTCCCGAGCGTACCGCCGACCCGGGACATCTGCCTCCTAGCCTGGAGACAACGGGTGCGCAGAAGTAAAAGCGCAGGTCATCGCGGTGTTGGTTCGATGTTGGTTCGGTGCGAGGAGTGGGCGAGTGCGGCTGATCGTGGGAATGACCGGAGCAACGGGAGCGGCCATCGGTATGCGGCTCCTGGAGAATTTGGCCCAGCTGCCGGACGTGGAGACCCATCTCGTCCTGTCCCGCTGGGCCCGCACCACCATCGAGCTCGAAACGGGCCTCTCGGCCGCTGCGGTGAGCGCACTCGCCGACGTCACCCATCACCCCGACGACCAGGGCGCCACCATCTCCTCCGGTTCGTTCCGTACCGACGGCATGGTGATCGTGCCCTGTTCCATGAAGACGCTGGCCGGAATCCGCGCCGGATACGCGGAGGGCCTGGTGGCCCGCGCCGCCGACGTCGTACTCAAGGAGCGTCGCAGGCTCGTCCTCGTACCGCGTGAGACGCCACTGAGCGAGATCCACCTGGAGAACATGCTCGCCCTGGCCCGGCAGGGCGTGCAGATGGTGCCGCCGATGCCCGCCTTCTACAACCACCCGGCGACCGTCGACGACATCGTCGATCACATCGCCGCCCGAGTCCTCGACCAGTTCGACCTGCCCGCGCCCGCCGCCAAGCGCTGGGAAGGCATGCGCGCCGCCCGCGCCGCCGAGCTGCGGACCGCCTCCTGAAGCGGGCAGCCCCCTGAAGTCCTCTTCCCCCTCAAAGGAGTTACCCATGGCCCACGACGACCTGCGCAGCTTTCTCGACATCCTGAACAAGGAGGGCCAGCTCCTGCACCTCACCGAAGAGGTGCTGCCCGAGCCCGACCTGGCCGCGGCCGCCAACGCCACGGGCCGGATCGGCGAGAACGCGCCCGCCCTGTACTTCGACAACGTCAAGGGTTTCACCGACGCCCGCATCGCCATGAACGTGCACGGCTCCTGGGCCAACCACGCCCTGGCCCTCGGCCTGCCCAGGAACACCCCGGTCAAGGAACAGGTGGAGGCCTTCGCCGCACGCTGGGACGCTTTCCCCGTCGCTCCCGAACGCCGCGAGGACGCCCCCTGGCGCGAGAACACCCAGGAGCAAGGGGACGTCGACCTCTTCTCCGTCCTGCCTCTCTTCCGCCTCAACGACGGCGACGGTGGCTTCTACCTAGACAAGGCCGCCGTCGTCTCCCGCGACCCCGAGGACCCGGAGAACTTCGGCAAGCAGAACGTCGGCACGTACCGCATCGAGGTCATCGGCACCGACCGCCTGGCCTTCCAGCCAGTGCCCATGCACGACATCGCCCAACACCTGCGCAAGGCCGAGGAGTCGGGCGAGGACCTGCCCGTAGCCATCACCCTCGGCAACGACCCCGTGATGACGATCGTGGCCGGGATGCCGATGGCGTACGACCAGAGCGAGTACGAGATGGCCGGCGCCCTGCGCGGCGCACCCGCCCCCATCGCCACCGCGCCGCTGACCGGCTTCGACGTGCCGTGGGGGAGCGAGGTCGTCATCGAGGGTGTCATCGAGTCCCGCAAGCGCCAGATCGAGGGCCCCTTCGGCGAATTCACCGGCCATTACTCCGGCGGCCGCCGCATGCCCGTCATCCGCGTCGACCGCGTCTCCTACCGTACGAACCCGGTCTTCGAGTCCCTCTACCTGGGCATGCCGTGGACCGAGGTCGACTACCTGGTGGGCCCCAACACCTGTGTGCCGCTGCTCAAGCAACTGCGCGCCGAATACCCCGAGGTGCAGGCGGTCAACGCCATGTACACGCACGGTCTGATGGTCATCATCTCGACGGCCAAGCGTTACGGCGGCTTCGCCAAGGCCGTCGGCATGCGTGCGATGACCACGCCCCACGGCCTGGGATACGTGGCCCAGGTGATCCTGGTCGACGAGGACGTCGACCCCTTCAACCTGCCGCAGGTCATGTGGGCCATGTCCGCCAAGGTCAATCCCAAGGACGACGTCGTCGTCATCCCCAACCTGTCCGTCCTGGAACTCGCACCCGCGGCCCAACCGGCCGGCATCACCAGCAAGATGATCATCGATGCGACGACCCCGGTCGCTCCCGACGTACGCGGCAACTTCTCCACCCCGGCGAAGGACCTGCCCGAGACGAAGGAGTGGACGACGAAACTCCAGCAGCTCATCGCGGCCCGCCACTGACCCCCTGTCCCTCTTCTGCTCCTCCTCCGGAAGGAAACCCGGCCATGACCGAGTCCGACCACCCGACCACCTGCCCGCGCTGCGCCTTCGAGGCGATCGGCCGGCTCGCGACCTCGCCCGTGCCCGGCGTCTGGGACGTCCTGCAGTGCCGTCAGTGCCTCTACACCTGGCGCACCACCGAGCCCGCCCGCCGCACTCGACGCGACGCCTATCCCGAGCAGTTCAAGATGACCGTCGCCGACATCGAGAACGCCATCGAGGTACCGGCCGTACCGCCGCTGCTGCGGTAACCGGTTGCCGCTCCCGGCCCGGTGCAGCAGGATGCGGGAATGCGCTTCTCGGTCAACATTCCGAACTTCGGCGACTTCGCTGATCCCAGGACCGTGGCGAAGCTGGCGGTGGCGGCGGAACAGGCCGGATGGGACGGGCTGTTCGTCTGGGACCACGTGCTGCATCGCAAACATGCGGGCAGGCCCTTCGGGGACCCCTGGATGCTGCTGACCGCCGCCGCCCTGGCGACCTCCCGGATCAGGCTCGGCACGCTGGTCACCCCGGTGGCCCGGCGGCGCCCGCAACAACTCGCCCGCCAGGTGGCGACCCTGGACGTCCTCAGCGGCGGCCGGGTCACCTTCGGCGCGGGGCTCGGCGGGCCCATCGAGGACGAGTACGCGAGCTTCGGCGACACCTCGGACCCGAAGGTCCTCGCCGAGCGCCTTGACGAGGGCCTGGACCTGCTCCAGCGCTACTGGTCGGGCGAGCCGGTGAACCACGAGGGGCGGCATTACCAGGCGCGGGACGTCACGTTGCTGCCGGCCACGGTGCAGCGCCCTCGGCCCCCGATCTGGGTCGCCGGCTTCTGGCCGAACCGCCCGCCGATGCGCCGGGCGGCCCGCTGGGACGGCGTGGTCCCCCTGTTCACCGACGCCAAGCACGGCCACGTGCCACCCATCGAGCAGGTCCGCGACCTGGTGGCATACGTGCACAAGCAACGCGAGGACCGGTCCGGCGCCCCCTTCGACATCGTCCTCGGCGGTGCCACACCGGGCGACGACGCCGCCAGGACCCGTGACCTGATCGGCCCGGCGGCCGAAGCGGGCGCCACGTGGTGGGACGAGCGGCAGATTCAGACGAGCGACGGCCTCGACCGACTCACACCGGTGCTGCGGCGCGTCGAGCAAGGCCCACCGGTCTTGTAGTCAGGCGGCCGTCCTCAGCGCGGCCACTCCCGGCCCGTCGAGCTCATCCAGCGCTTCGCGCCGCCCGGACACGGCCAGCAGCAGGGAAAGCGCGGTCCCGCGCACCTGGGGACCTTCCCCGATCGACAAGTCGACGTCCGACGGGACGAGCCGGAGACCGGCCACTCGCTCCTTGGCCCCGCCGAAGGACGCCGACGTACGAACCTGTAGACGCAGTGATCTGACCACAGCATCCGGCCGGTAAGTGTGGGTGAGCCCCAAGGGCCGACGGATGTCCTCACCGTGGACGACCTCCTCGACGAGCCTGGTGTCGAGGGGCGCCGGAGGACCCGACCTGCGCGACGCCACCTGACGCAGTCGCTCCAAGGTCTCCTGCGGTGAGCCACCGCGTTCGCGCTCCACCCCGCGCGCGTTCTGACGGTCGAAGTCGAAACGTGCCCGGACCATGGCACTCACGAAACCGAGCCGTGTCGTGCGAGCGGTGTCGACCAGATGGGCCACCACGTCGTGCACCGTCCACGCGCCGCACAGCGACGGGTGATTCCACTGCTCGTCGTCCAGGCGCGTGAGGTCCTCGATCAGCGCCGCGCGCTCCGCATGCACCAGTGACCAGACATCATCGTTCACGGCTGTTCCTTTGCTCGACCCCAGTGTCCGACATCTGACAGGGGAGACCCGAGGCACGGCGGAAACTCATCGCCGGGCGGACGGCGATGCGCAGAACCTGTGACTGGCTTCGCCTCCGCAGCGAATACGACCACAATGGGCCGCACCAGCACCGAGGAGAAACACGATGGCCAAGTACCTGCTCCTGAAGCACTACCGCGGCGCCCCGGCTTCGGTGAACGACGTCCCCATGGACCAGTGGACGCCGGAGGAGATCTCGGCCCACGTGCGGTACATGAGCGACTTCGCGGACCGGCTCGTGGAGACCGGCGAGTTCATCGACAGTCAGGGACTCGCCCCCGAAGGGACATTCGTCCGGTACGACGGTGAGGGGCGCCCGCCGGTGACGGACGGCCCGTTCGCCGAGACCAAGGACCTCATCGCCGGCTGGATGGTGATCGACGTCGACACTTACGAGCGCGCCGTCGAGCTGGCCGGGGAACTCTCGGCCGCCCCAGGGGCGGGCGGCAAGCCGATCCACGAGTGGCTCGAACTGCGCCCGTTCCTTGCGGCGACGCCCACCATCACGGAGTGTGACCTCATCCATGAACGAAGCCCTGCTCCGAAGCCTCACTCCAGAAGTGCTGGGGATCCTCGTCCGCCGCGGAGCTGACTTCGCGGCGGCCGAGGACGCCGTACAGGACGCACTGATCGAGGCGGTCCGCGTCTGGCCGACCGAGCAGCCGCGGGACCCGAAGGGCTGGCTGGTCACCGTGGCCTGGCGCAGGTTCCTCGACGCGACCCGCGCGGAAACCGCCCGTCGCCGACGTGAGGACCGCGTCGAAGAGGAGCCGGCGCCCGGGCCCGCGCCATCGGCGGACGACACGCTCCAGCTCTACTTCCTGTGCACGCACCCTTCGCTGACGCCGTCGTCCGCGGTCGCGCTCACGCTGCGCGCCGTCGGTGGGCTGACCACCCGCCAGATCGCCCAGGCCTACCTGGTCCCCGAGGCGACGATGGCGCAGCGCATCAGCCGGGCCAAGCGCACCGTCTCCGGTGTGCGCTTCGACAAGCCCGGCGACGTCGCCACCGTGCTGCGCGTCCTCTACCTGGTCTTCAACGAGGGCTACTCCGGCGACGTCGACCTCGCCGCCGAGGCCGTCCGGCTCACCCGGCAGCTGGCGGCAGCGACCGACCACCCCGAGGTGGCGGGACTGCTCGCCCTCATGCTGCTCCACCACGCCCGGCGCGCCGCCCGGACCGCGCCCGACGGCAGCCTGGTGCCGCTCGCCGAGCAGGACCGTGGCCGGTGGGACACGGAGACGATCGCCGAGGGTGTCGGAATCCTCCAGGCGGCTCTCGCCCGCGACCGCCTCGGCGAGTTCCAGGCCCAGGCCGCCGTCGCGGCGCTCCACGCCGACGCGCCCACCGCCGAGGAGACCGACTGGGTGCAGATCGTCGAGTGGTACGACGAACTCACCGGCCTCACCGACAGCCCGATCGTCCGGCTCAACCGCGCGGTGGCCGTGGGCGAGGCCGACGGACCGCGCGCCGGTCTCACGGCACTCGCCGCCCTTGACGACTCGCTGCCTCGCTACACCGCTGTGGCGGCGTATCTCCACGAGCGCGACGGCGACCTGGCGACGGCGGCACGGCTGTACGCCGAGGCGGCCCCCAAGGCGCCCAACCTCGCCGAGCGCGACCATCTGACACGCCAGGCCGCCCGGCTCAACACCCGCGGGTCTCGCTGACGGGCCATTTCATGTGCTGTGATCTGTTTCGTGTGCTGTGTTCTGTGAACTAGGGCCTGATCCGAACGAGAGGCCCTAGCCGCGCACCGCGGCCAGGCACTCGTCGTACAGGTCGATGATGTCGCCTTCGCCGCCGTTGCCGACCCACGTCATCGACGCGGCGTCGAGGCACGCGAACGCCGTCGCGATCACCGCGCGGGCCCTCGGATCCGCGCCGCCGGCAGCCGCGCCCATACGCGCCTCGACGAGCGGCAGCAGGTCCTCCTGGAACCGCAGCCGTTTTTCGAGATAGCCGGCACGCAGCGAGGCGGTGTCGTGCAGGAGACGGAACCGCTCCAGGGCCTGTTCGCGGCTGTCGTGCAGGGCCAGTACGGCAACAAGCCCTGCGCGCAGCGCCTCCCAGGCACCGACGTCGGCGGGCTGTTCGCTGATCGTTTCTGTGAGGACTTGCCCGAACCGTTGCTGGTCGCCGCCGAGGAGATCTTCCTTGGTGCCGAAGTAGCGGAACAGGGTGCGCTGGGAGACCCCGGCCTCTCGGGCGATCTGGGCGATGGGCGTCTCGTCGTAGCCCTGCTCGGTGAACAGGCGCAGGGCTGTATCGAGGATCTCCTGGGAGGCCAGCTGCCGTGTCCGGTCCCACAGTGTGGTCGGTGCGGCCGTCGCTGTCTTGGCTTCCTGCTTCATGCCGTCAGGTTAGCGCAGTGCTGCCAGAGTGGCATGCACATGAGGGTTGGCAGTCACTGCCAGGTAGCCTTACGCTGCCAGGAGGTGGTCGTCGCGGTACGGCCGGCCGTCCCACGGCCCGGACTCCGCACCGATCGCCCTGCCCGACTCCCAGAAGCAGCAAAGGAACGCATCATGTCCGCACCAGCAGCTCTGATCACCGGTGGAACCAGCGGTATCGGCAAGGCGACCGCTGAACTGCTCCACTCTCGCGGCTACCGCGTCATGGTCACCGGCCTCGACCATCTCGCCGACACCGGACTTCCCGAAGACGTCATGGTCGTGCGGGCCGACGCACGGTCCCTGCCGGACATCGACCACGCGATGGACCAGGCGCGCCGAGAGTTCGGCTCCCTCGACCTGCTCTTCCTCAACGCGGGCATCTCCCGGCCCGGCCCGATCGAAGCGACCGACGAAGCTGCCTTCGATGCCCTGTTCGACATCAACGTCAAGGGCAACTTCTTCACCCTGCAAAAGGCCCTCCCGCTCCTCAACGAGGGCGCCTCAGTCGTGTTCACCGTGGGCGCCGGAGAAGGCATCGGATCCGCCATGACGGCCGCCAAGGGCGCTCTGGTTCCCCTCATGCGGTCCCTCGCGCTCGAACTCGCCCCCGCCCGCATCCGGGTCAACGCCGTCAGTCCAGGACTGATCAACACCCCCGCGTACAGCAAGATGGGCGTCTCCCCGGAAATGGTCGACTCCTGGGCCGATGACGTCCCGCTCGGCCGCGTCGGCGTTCCCGCCGACATCGCCGAAGCCGTGGCCTTCCTCGCCTCGGACGCCGCCGCCTACATCACCGGCGACAACCTCACCGTCTCCGGAGGCATCGGAGTTCACGCCCGCCCCTGATGGGATGTCACCCGCCGGTACTCGAAGGGGGGTTCAGGAGTCGCGGGCCGACTGCAGGAGCTGATGGATGAGGGGCGCGATGTCCTCGGTCGGGCGTACGAAATCGACCTGGCCGGTCTCGATGGCGGATTTGGGCATCCCGTGGAACGCGGCTGTCGCGGGGTCTTCCACGATGACGATGCCCCCACGGCTCTTGACCGCCTCCACTCCCCGGGCGCCGTCGCCGTCGGAACCGGTGAGTACGCAAGCGATGATCGGCGGTCCATAGGTCTGCGAGGCCGACTCGAAGAGCGGGTCGGCGGCCGGGCGCGCGAAGTTGACCGGGTCCTCCTTGGACAGGGACAACTTGCCGTCCGCGTCCACACACAGATGGTGGTCGGGCGGCGCGATATAAACCCCTCCCGCTCTCGGGCGCTCGCCACCTTCGGCCAGTTTGACGTGAAGGCCGGTGTGGGGCGCCAGGACGGAGACGATGTGCGTCTCGCGGGAGCGGCGCAGATGGTGGGCCACCAGCACGGACGCCGGGAGCTCCGCGTCCAGACCACTCAGCAACGTCCGCAGGCCCCGTACACCCCCGGCGGAGGAGGCCACCATGACGATCGCGCTGCGGCCGGGGGACTCTTGCGGATGCCTGCTGTTCACGCGAAGACCTTAGCCCGGCCGCCCACCCCTTGTGAGTCATCACGGCCGAGGCGGACTTGAGTGTCGGCGACCGATGCCGCACCGGCAAGCACCTGTTCGAGGTGCTCGCCGATGCGGAGGGGTTCAGCTGGTGGAGGGCTCCGGCTGCGGTGCGGCGGCCTGCTCCGGCGAGGCGGCCGTGGTGTAGAAGACGGAGGAGCCCTGCTTGGTGCGGTGGGCGCGGCCCTTGGCGACCAGGCCTTCCACCGTGGTGCGCACGACGGTGGTCTTGATGGTGCGCTCGGGGCGGGCCTCGGTGAGCGCGGTGGTGATCTCGGCGGCTGAGCGCGGTTCGCTCTGCCGGCTGAGGTGGTCGTGGATCAGTTCGACCAGCGACGGCCCGGCTGTCGGCGCGGTCGCCTTCTTCGCGGTGGCCTTGGGCGCACTCTTGGCCGGCTTGTCCTGGGCCTTGCTCTGAGCCGCGTCCTGCGCCTTGACCTTGACCTTGGTCTTGGCCTTGGTGGCCGTGGGCTTCTTTGTTCGGGCGGCACTGGAGTTGTTCGCACTGGTCCGCGGAGCAGGCACAGCACCCTTGCGAGGTGACGCCTTCTTCGCGGTGGCCGCCGCAGCGGTGGGGGAGCCCAGGGCCTGCTGCATGCTCAGCAGCACCGCGTGGTCGCTCTCCAGCGCCTGCAACTGCTCCTGCAGCGCGGCCACATCGACCCCGACGCGTTCTTGTTCCTTACGGTTGGTTTCCAGGTCCGCGGCCACTTGGGCGGCGTACTGGGCCTGCATTCCGGCAGTTTCCGGCTTGGTGTCTGACATCGTGGTGACCTTTTCGTGGGCGCACGCAGTCGTGCGGATGGCGGGGCGTGCTCACGACTGAGCACTTCTGGTGAGGGCACATCTGTTTGCACCCCTGAATGCTGACTGCCCAACCTGCAACAGCAGTAACTCATGTGCGGTTAGCGAAGGTTACGTGCTGGCGTCCATGTGCGGATGCATTGGGTGAAGATTTTGGCTTCCTCAGGAACAGTGACTGTCTCTTGTCGGCCTTCCGGTGACGGCCGATGCCATCCGCCGGACCGCCTCGGTGAGCACCTCGGGCGAGGCGGCCAGGTTGAGACGGACGAAGCCCTCGCCGCCGGTTCCAAAGGCTTTCCCGGAGCTCAGAGCGACGCGGCCGCGATGCAGGAAAGCTTCGGCCGGGTCGTCGCCCAGGCCCAGTTCCCGGCAGTCCAGCCAGGTGAGGAAGGTGCCCTGCGCCGGTGTGCAGCCGATGGCGGGCAGGTGTTCGGCCAGGAGAGCGGCCAACAGCCGACGGTTGTCGTCGAGGCCGCGAAGCAGTGCGTCGAGCCAGTCACCTCCGTCCCGCAGGGCCGCGGTGTGGGCGATGACGCCGAGGTGACTGGGGCCGTGACTGACCTCTTCGGGTATGCGTGCGAGGTCGTCGGCGGCTTCGGGGCCCGCGATGGCGAGGGCCGCCTTGAGCCCGGCCAGGTTCCAGCCCTTCGACGCCGACATCAAGGACAGCCCGTTCTCCGCCCCTGGCACACTCAGGAAAGGCACGAACGATGCGCCCGCCGCCACGATCGGGGCGTGTATCTCGTCCACCACGACACGCACACCATGCTCGCGCGCCAGGTGCGCGACCCGCGTCAACTCGGCGGCGGTGTGCACGGTCCCGGTCGGATTGTGCGGGCTGCACAGCAGATACACCGGCCGGTTCGTACCCTGTGCCGCACTCCGCGCCGCACGCCTGAACGCGTCCTCCAGCGCGGCGAAGTCGATCCGCTGGTCCGCACCCAGGGGCGACTCGACGACGGGCCGGTCCAGGTTCCCGACGAACTGATAGAAGGGCGGGTACACAGGACAGTTGACGATGACGGGGTCACCCGGCGCGGAGACCAGCTTGAGCATCTCGACGACGCCGAGCATCACATCGGGCACGATCGCGGTGCGCTCGACGGCAAGTCCGTCCCAGCCCCACCGCTTGTGGGCGAACTCGGCCAGCGCCTCTGCGTAGGCGCTGCCGGCGGGATAGCCGGTGTCGCCGAGCGCGACAGCATCGGTTATCGCCTCGGCGACAGGTTCCGCGAGCGGGACATCCATCTCGGCCACCCACAGCGGCAGTACGTCGTGCGGATAGGTTCGCCACTTCATGCTCGTACGACATCGCAGTTGTTCCAGCGAGAGCCGGCTCAGCGGGTTCGTGCCGTCCGGCACGACGGGATCGCGCGACACATTCTCCATACGTCAAAAGTAGGCAGGCCCCTGTGGATTCCTGCCTACTTCGACGCGATCAGATGTCGCCCGGGGCGTACGACGTGATCAGCGCAGCGCCTTCGCGAACTCGGGGACGACCTTGTCCAGGGCGTAGGAGACGGAGAGGACCGAGTCGGTGGCGAACGCGGAACTGAGCGTCGACTTCGGGTCGAAGACGACGTCACGTCCGGCCTTGACGGCAGGGATCTCCTTGTAGAGCGGGTCGTTCTCGATCTTCGACTTGGGGATGCCGATCGGCGACATGACCAGCAGGTCGGAGTCGAGCATGTCGAGGCTCTCGCGGGAGACCGTGACGGAGAAGGACTTGCCCGCCTTGGCGTCGACCTTGGGGCTGTTCTTGAAGCCGAGCCGCTCCAGGAAGTTGACGCGGCCGCCGCCCGTCACGTAGGCGCCGTAGCCGACGCTGGTGCGCGCGCCGGAGGTGGCGGTCTTGCCCTTAAACTCGGGGTGCTGCGCGGTGGCGGCCTTGAACTTCTTCTCCGTCTTGGCGACGACGGCGGCGGAGGCACCGGAGTTGACGCCGAGGACGCCCGGATCGGCGAGGGGGTTGCGGGCCACGCCCTGCATCACCGTGCCGGCCAGGCCGAGCGCGACACCGGCCAGGAGACCGGCCGCCGTACGCGGGATCCGTACTTCCTGCAAAATCAACTGACCCTTGTCGGACAGATCCGGGTCGAAGATGCCGGGCAGCAGATCACCGGCGCCGACATCACCGGAACCGACCAGCAGGCTTGCCCACATGATGAGCAGGAGGACCGCGACCAGCAGGACGAGACCGGCGCCGAGGGCGGGACCGCCACGACCACGGCGAGGCGCTGCGGAAACCGTTGCTCCCGTGCTCCTAGTGCCGCCCGAGGGTTCGGCGGTGGCTGCTGCCTTCATGGCCGCCGTCTTCGGGGCAGACGCCTTGTGCGGCTGCTCCCAGCCATGAATCAATTGCTCCTTGTTCAGGCAGGGGCACACTCACCTGCCATTTTATGCTCCAGTAAGGTGAGCCTAACATTACATAATCGCCAGTCTGTTCGCCTTCTTGCCTGTTCGCCGACCTGTGAGGTTCCTCCCCGTGCCCGACGCCGCGATACCCGCAATCGTCCCGCCCCCAGGCGGCAGCGCCACGGCGCCGCACACCTGGCAAGAGCTCCGCTCGGGCGAAGAGCTGACGGAGTTGCTCGGCGCGCCGCACCCGATCGTCATCGACAAGGTCCACGACGAGCTGACCTCGCAAGACCTGGGGATCCTGGCCAGCTCTCCGTTCTGCCTCCTGTCCACATCGGACGCGGCAGGCAACTGCGACACATCCCCGCGAGGTGACGCGCCGGGTTTCATCCACATCCTCGACGCGCGCACCGTCGCCCTCCCCGACCGCCCCGGCAACCGGCGCGGTGACAGCTTCCGCAACATCCTGGAGAACCCGCATGTGGGGCTGCTCCACCTGGTGCCGGGCAGCGCCGAGATCCTGCGCATCAACGGCCGGGCACGGATCCTGACGGACGCTCCGTTCTTCGACTTGATGACCGCCAAGGGCAAGCGGCCCCGCCTGGCGCTCGTCGTCGAGATAGACGAGATCTATCTGCACTGCTCGCAGTCACTGCGGCGCGCCGGAATCTGGCAGCCGGAGACCTGGGCGCAGGACACGCCCAGGCCCTGAGTACGACCGGTGCCGAGCCTCGCTCAGCCTTCCCCGTCGGGCGGTGTGCCGCAGCTGGGACCGCCAGGACCGTCGAATCGCACCGAGCTCAAGAAGTCCCGGTAGGTGGGGAAGAAGTTCCCCTTGCCGGTCGGGCCCGAGGAGGTCACGACCGTACAGCCGCTGTAGTTCGCGTCGGACCAGAGGTAGATGGTCGAGGGCGTTCGGTTCCAGTCCGACTTGGCCCGGTCGCCCATGCCGAGGGCCGCGAGATCCGGAGTGCTCCCCTTGAGTGTGATCATGTCGCCGGTCCCGTCGAGGCCCGAGAACATGCAGTAGGAGCCATCGGGGCACCGGTCGTATCCGTCGGCCGCGTGCGCCGTGGAGAGCGGCACCATGGTGGCGGCAGCGGCAGCCACCGTCACCAGTAGTACGGAGAGTTGCTTTCTCCTTGCGATTGCCCTGCGCATGATTGTCCGCCTTAGTTCTCAGGCTCGTGAGTCGGATAGCCCGTAAACGCGTGAGGCCCGCGCACCGCCACAGCGGTGCGCGGGCTGTTGTCACGTCAGGCTCGTTGCCCTGTCCGGTGGTCGACTATCCCTGGCGTCCCCCGCAGGAGTGACACACATGCGGGAGTGACACCTGGATGATCAGTCCACGGGCTCGATCCATACGTTGCGGAAGCGGACCTTGTTGCCGTGGTCCTGGAGCCGGATTGCGCCCGCCGCCGCGGATTCGGGATCGCCCGCTCCGGTCTGGCCGTCGACGGCCACGTTGTCGTGGACCTTCTTGCCGTTCCACACCACGGTGATCCTCGCATCCGCGGTCTTCTTCCCGTCCGCGTCGAATCGGGCGGCGCGGAAGACGATGTCGTACGTCTGCCACGTCTCCGGCGCGGTCGAGGCGTTCAGATCGGCGGCCTTCTTGGTGTAGATGGCGCCGGCCTCGTTCGCGGCGAGCTTCTCCACTCCGTACGAGTCCAGGATCTGGACCTCGTACCGTTCCTGGAGATAGATCCCGCTGTTCCCGCGATCCTGCCCGGTGACATCGTCCGGCAGCTTCGGTACGCGGAACTCGGCGTGCAGCTTGAAGTCGCCGAAGGCCTGCTTGGTGCGGATGTCCCCGCAGCACACCTCGATCGACTTGTCGGCCGTGTGCGGCCATTCGACGCTGCGGCCGTCGGTGTGCTGCCAGGCGGTGGAAGTGCTGCCGCCGGAGAACAGGTCGATGCGGCTGCCCGGTCTGCGTACCTCGATCATGTCGAGATTGACGTGACCGGTGTCCTCGGGCCGGTAGGAGTAGGAGATGGTGTTGCGGCCTTTGCGCAGGGCGAGTTTCTCGGTCTTGGTCGACCAGCGCTTCCACGTCTCGGTCGACGGGAGCTTTGTCTGGCGTGCCTGCCCGCCGTTCACGCTGACGCCGAGCGTCTTGGTACCGGCGGACGGGTCGGGGCCGTTGGAATAGCGCAGGCCCACGGCGTAGGTGCCCTTGGCCGGAGCCTGGACGTCGAAGGTGGCGGTGGCCCCCGGGTCCTTGAAGCTGTCGACGAAGCCGCCACCGGTGTACCCGGCGTGCTCGGTGTCGATGTCCGCGCCGCCGGAGAGCCGCGCCGACTCGGCGTCGTACGACGTGACCGGATCGTCCTGGCCCGGGCGCGCGTTGAGCGTGTACCAGGCCTCGGTGGACCACAGTTGCTCGTCGTCGGCCGAGGAGAACGGGCGCGGTGAGCGTACGTGGACCACCCGGTCGCTCTTGAGCCCGGGGATGGTCAGTTGGACGGTGCGGCGGTCGCCGGAGATGCCGGCGCCGGTGACGGGCAGGGTCTCCTCGTCGACCTTGGGGCCGCCGTACGCGGGGGTGGGGGCGTAGCGCCACTGCTCGACGGAGTAGGCGCCGCTGGTCAGCTTCTCGATGGTCTTGTCCGACAGCGGCTTGGTGTAGGTGAGCTTGAAGCCGTCGCGGGTGGCGCGCATGGTCTTGATGTCGAAGGCGGTCTTGCCGTTCGGGGTGAGCTTCTGCAGGCCGAAGCGGAGCTTGCCCTCCTGGCCCCAGTTGCCGTCCGCGCCGAGCCCGCCGGTGTAGATCGCCCCGTCAGGACCGGTGGAGATGCGGGTGATGCCGGACTCAAGGCCCTGGGTGTGCCGGAAGACCGCGCCCTGGAACTCGCCGTTGACCTTCTCCAGGTCGGCGCGCTGCAGACCGCCGTAGGTGACGTCGCCGAACATCATCTGTCCGGCGAAGGTCCCCTTCTTCACGGTCATGGGGGTGCTGGGGGAGTTGGCTATCTCGTTCTGCGGAAGCCACAGCACCGGCTTGGTGACACTGTTGTCATCGAACGGGCCTTCGGGGTTCGTGTAGTGGTTGAAGAAGCGGTCCTGCTTGACGTGTACGAGCTTCGACGCGGGCAGCCAGCCGCCCTGGTTGTCGGTGACGAACAGCTCGTTGTCCGGGCCGCGGCCGATGCCGTTGGGAGTGCGCAGACCACCGGCCAGGTAACTGACCTTCCCGCTCGCCTTGTTCACCTTGATCGTGGTGCCGCGGTTCGCGGCGGGCTGTGGATCGGTCGTCGCCCCGCCGTAGTTGATGGCGACGGACAGGTTCAGATAGAAGTTCCCCTTCTCGTAGAGCAGCCCGAAAGCGAACTCGTGGAAGTTGCCGCCGTACGGCCACTCGGCGATCTTCCGGATCTCGCTCGCGTCGTTGTCTCCGTCGATGTCGGCGAGCTCGGTCAGCTGGTGCTTCTGAGAGACATACAGCTTTCCGTCGACGTACTTGATGCCCATCGGCTCCTTGAGCCCGTCGGCGATCTTCTTGTACGTGACCTTGTCGGGGCCGGTGTCGCCGGTGACGTTGTCCAGGACGTACACCTCGCCCTTGGTCTCCTGGCTGCCGCCCCATGTGGTCACCGCGAGTCGGCCGTCAGGCAGCCAGTCCATCGCGGAGACCTGCGGTTCAAATCCCTTGGGCCGCAGGTCGGTCAGCTTGTAGCCGGGGTTGACCGAGGTCAGGGGGAGGCCGTCGCCGGGGGTGTCGTGGCTGCCCTCGCACTCCTTGCGGCCCGGCGCGGTCACCCGCACCACGCCGGCGTCGGTGCTGAGGACGGAGTTGGGCACGAGGGTGAAGGCGTCGGCGCCCGGCGGCTTCCACTGGAGGGTGACCCGCTGGTCGTTGCCGCGGTCGAAGTGGTCGATGCGCAGCGGATGGTAGCCAGGGGCGAGCGTGATCTCGCCGTCCTTGGGCTCGGCGCCGTGCAGTCCGTCGTGGTCGATGACCTTCTTGTCGCCGATGAAGAGGCGGGAGCCGTCGTCGCTGATCAGACGGAAGGTGTACGCCCCGTCGTCGGGCACTTTGATGTTGCCGATGATCTGCGAAACGAAGTTGTCCGTGAAGCCGAAGCCTTCGGTGGAGGACCAGTCGACGGTGGGGATCAGCTTGTCGACGTTGGGGGTCTGGGCGGGCTTGAGGTCACAGAGCTTGCTCAGCGGGGACTGGATGTCGAACACCCGCAGCGTGACGCCTGGCTCCTGCGGCGGAAGATCGGCGAAAGGCTTCTCGTCGGCTCCGGCGGCCGGAGCGGTGAGCCCGCCGGCGAGCAGCAGCCCGAGGAGTATTCCGGTGGTTCTGCCGCCTCTGCGTGGTCTCAGACGCGTGCGTCGGCGGGTGCGGCGTGGGGTCGTGGCGTGCTCGTGTGGCTTCACTCTGTCTCCTGCTGGGCGCTGTGAAGCGGCCCGGGCCGCCTCGGCCCGCGTCCGCGGAGTGGAGTTCATGCACATACCGGTGGTGCGGGCTGCGGCTTTTGGCCGCGCCTGACGCAGACTTCCGTACGAGAGCGACGCCCAGCGTACGAAGCACGCCGCATATCGTCCATACTTTGTCCTCAACAAGGAAAAACTGGCCGGGAGTTGGCGCGGTGACGATGCGGCGGCGCGGGGGATGTCCGATCAACCGGAACCGCGCATGAGCTGCTCGGCGTCTCGGCCACGGGACATGGCTGATCCCCACGGGTGCGGGGGCCCCGGTATGTATAGGGCGAATGGGGCAGGTGGGGAATGGCGTCGCTCGCGGAGCTTCTTCGGGAGCTCAAGGAGCGGTCCGGGCTCAGTTATGGAGTGCTGGCCAAGAGGCTTCACATGAGTACGTCCACGTTGCACCGGTACTGCAACGGGAATGCGGTGCCCGCCGAGTTCGCGCCGGTGGAGAGGCTCGCCCGCCTCTGCAAGGCGAGTCCGGAGGAGCTGGTCGAGGTCCACCGGCGATGGATCCTGGCGGACGCGGATCGAGGGCGGAAGGCGGAGCTCGAGGCTTCCAGCGCCCGGGAGCCCGATCCTGATCCCGATCCCGACCCCGATCCTGATCCTGAGTCCGAGCCTGCGACGCAGCCGGGCCCGGCCCGCGTGACCGCCTCGACGCCGCTGCCCCCTTCGCGCAGACGCCGGACCCTCGTCCTCGCCGCTGCCGTCGCCGCGGTCGTCGGGATCGGCTCCCTCGCTCTTGCCATGAACGGCGGCGGCGACGGTGACAAGCACGAGCAGAGCCTCGGGCCCAGCGCCCCGTCGGATCCGAACGCCTCGCCGTCCGACCGGCCCGGCAAGGCCAGGCCCGATGGCGCGCACGGCGAGGGCTCCGGCATGCCGCTGACGGCGCGCACCAGGCCGTACGCCTACGAAGACGGCTGCATGCAGGAGTTCCTGGTGAACCGGGGGCCCGACGAAGTGCCGGAGCGGCCCACGGCGCGGGACGCCCCCGGCTGGGTCGGCGACCTCGGTGCCGTCTCGGCCCGCAACCAGTACATCGAGGTCACCGTGCAGGGCATGGGCAAGGACACCGTCGTCCTGCAGGGCATGAACGTCCGCGTGCAGAGCACCGGCGCACCGCTGGCCTGGAACAACTTCCAGATGGGAGCCGGCTGCGGCGGCAAGGTGGATACCAAGGCCTTCACCGTCGACCTCGACGCCGCGACGCCGCGTGTCACGCAGAAGGACGACCGGCGCGACTTCCCGTACAAGGTAAGTGAGAACGACTCCGAGGTCTTCCACATCGCGGCCGGCACCGACCTGCACGACGTGCGCTGGTACCTGGAACTGGAGTGGTCAAGCGGCAA
Organism: Streptomyces sp. NPDC031274; assembly: GCF_055570235.1. NCBI lineage: Bacteria > Bacillati > Actinomycetota > Actinomycetes > Kitasatosporales > Streptomycetaceae > Streptomyces > Streptomyces sp. NPDC031274. Next base: position 136,815 of record NZ_JBVIHP010000017.1, read on the forward strand.
GCGGCACGACGTGCTGCGCATCGACGACCAGGGCAAGCCGTTCCGCACCAGTGGCCGGGAGGGACGCCCCTCGTACAGCTGGCGGGGCAAGTGGGAGAGGGAGCCGCAGGACGGCTGAGCTTCCCGAATCACGGTGTCGCTTCCGCTCGGCGACCGGAGGGGGCGGCGGCTTCCAGGACGAGCGAGAGGTTCAAGTGGCGTGCCACCAGGGCGAGGTGGGCCCGCTCCTGATCCTCCGCGGCCACGCCGCTGTCGATGGTGGCAAGCCATGCCCCCTCGGCGAGGAAATTCCGGCGATGCGTTCCCGTGCGGGCGGCTGCCGTCACCGCGGTGAGGTTGAGAGCGATGTTGGCGATGTCCAGGGCCGCGGCGGTAGCGAACGCCTCCCGGCTATCTGGGCGATACGAGTGTGGCCTCCTTGGGCGCAGGGGGATGTGCGGTGACCTTGGGCTGCTCCTGCTCCCGTTCTTGCCCTCGCCCTCGCCCTTGCTCCGTGAGGAGGTAGGCGCGACGCCATCCGAGGAACGGGCGTTCGATGCCGTGGAACGTGACGACGGCCGCAGCCAATGTGATGGGCAGAACTGCCGCTGTCGCAGTGATGAAGGCATCCACCACCGGGCGCCCCGTCAGCTCGATCCACCAGCGGTGGGAGATGATCGCCGTAACGACCATGTAGTGGAGCAGATAGACGGAGAAGCTCATTTCGCCGACTTTGGCGACTGCCCTCGACACGAGCCCCGTTGAGGTGAAGGTGGCCACGTAGGTCAGCACCACCAGGGACCAAAGGGTTCCTTCCACGTCGACCCAGAGCAGACGTGTGGCGTGCCCCTCGTGGAAGGAGTGGGTCTGGTTGAAGGCCCAGACCGCACCTGTGACCAAGGTTGTCGCGATGCCGACCTTCAGGAGTCCCTGGAACCGCTTTCGATGGTGCACGAAGAACCAGGCGGCCACCATGCCCATCAGGAATTGATCGATTCTGCCGGCGAGGCTGTAGTAGAGCATCGAGTTCACGTTGATGCTGCCGTCGGCCGAGGCCCACACCAGCGTTCGGATCACGGCGATGCCGGCCAGAACCTTGAGCAGAGCCGCAGGGCCGTGCTTGGTGAGGAGCCTGCTGAACAGCGGGAACATCAGATAGAACTGCAACTCGACCGCGATGGCCCACCACATGCTCGAAACGGCCCCCAGATTGAGGGATCCGGGCAGGTTTCCGAGGCCGACCAGGGACTGGAGCACGGCCAGCAGGTCCGCACCTTGCTTGTGCGCGCCGACCCCCAGGACGATCAGCGCGATGTAGAGCGGGAAGATCCGCAGAACCCGATTGCCCAGGAACCGGCCGTAGTGCACGTCCTTGCCCAGGGTGCCGATGGTGAAGATGAATCCGGAAAGGACCATGAAGAGGGCCACCCCGGTATGACCTTCCAGCACCATGGCGGCCAGGGGGTTATCCGTATAAAGCCAGCCGTGCGGGTCCCTGTTCGGGGTCTCTCTGAGGTACGGAGAGATCATCTGCGTGCCGTGACAGAGGAGCACCAGCACGGCAGCGTAGGCACGCAAATGATCCACGGACACGAGGTACTGGCGATTGCTGCTGCGCATGAATTGTCCCCGGCCTCTCATCACCAACGTCGCGACGGCCTCGCGACGGCGAACGGATCAGGGACGACAGCACCATGCGCGGCAGTCCAGACAGCGCATATGCGTGGGTTCTCGTCTTCTTGTCAGAAGATTTCACTCGTTCGATGGGCGCCTGCGATATGAAAATGCCGCCAATTGCCTCCGGGTAGTCGACTGTCGACGCTCGCTGGCGCTTCAGTGCGCGATGCGAATACCGGAAGATCTGCTCTACCAAGTCTGTCAACTGATCTACCGCTCACGTACAAGCTCGCAACCTTCAGTCGATCTTGTCGTTGGGACGGTGAGTGGCCCCGTTTCCCGCATTCGCGTCGTGTTGGGCCTCGGCGACTATCCGCATGGACTGCGGTTACTGGAGCGTCGGCATCTTGCATATCTCGTTCCTGATCCATAATTCATTTGGCTTCGGTGGCACGATCCGTGCCACTACCAACCTCGCCAACGCGCTCGTCGAGCAGCATGACGTGGAGATCATGTCGGTCTACCGGCACAAGGATTCGCCTGCGTTTCCCGTTCATCCACGGATCCGGCTTCGACACCTCGTGGACCTGAGGAAGGGGACCCCGGGGTATGAGGGTGACCTGCCCGAATCTCAGAGACGCTCTGCCGTCTTTCCCCGCAATGAGACGCAATACCCGCACTACAGCAGATTGACCGATCAGCGAATTGCTCAGTACTTGAGCACTCTGTCGAGCGACGTCATCGTGGGTACTCGGCCAGGCTTGAACGCACATATCTGCTTGCAGGCCAAGCGAGGGCCGCTGCGCGTAGGGCAAGAGCACCTGACCTTCCGAAATCACGCGCGAGCGCTTCGGCTCTCACTGCGTCGCCTGTATCCACGGCTGGACATGCTGACGACCACGACCTCGGCTGATGCGAACACCTACCGGAGGCACATGATGCTTCCAGGAGTACGCATCGAAGCATTCCCCAACCCCGTCCCGGCGCCACGAAGCGCCCCGTCGGGCGACAGGGGGAAAGTAGTGGTCGCCGCTGGGCGGCTCGTCCCGTCGAAACGGTACGACCTCCTCATCCGGGCCTTCGACAGAGTGCGCTCCGTGCGCCCGGACTGGAGTCTTCGCATCTTCGGTCCGGGGATCGCGGGTGGTCACGGAACGCAACTCCAGCGGCTCATCGAGCAATTGGGGATGCAAAAGCACGCGTTCCTCATGGGAGCGGTTTCGCCCTTGGAATCTGAGTGGCTCAAAGCAGGGTTGGCCGCGAGTGCTTCCGACCACGAGTCGTTCGGCATGACGATCGTTGAAGCGATGCGGTGTGGCGTGCCCGTCGTCTCCACCGACTGCCCACTGGGACCGAGAGAGATCATCTCCGATGGCGTCGACGGGCGTCTCATTCCCATGGGCGATGAGGACTCCCTGGCCCGGAATCTACTGGAGCTCATCAACAGTGATGAGCTCCGTCAGCGGATGGCTGAGGCGGCACGAGCCGCCTCAGCGCGCTACGAACCGTCACTCGTCGCGGACCGCTTCGCCGACACCTGCGCGCGACTGACGGGGCGGCATGGCCCGAGCGGGGCCCTGAGAGCCGTACTCCACCAAACCCGAGGCTCAGTGATCGGCGCGGCCTACGGCATCAAGGACGCCGTCAAGCAGAGACTCAACTGAGTGACGGGGCTATGCAGTTGGAGGGCCGTAGCGGGCGGCGATGTCCTCGGATCCTGCCCATAGGCTGTAGGTGGGTGACTGCGGCCAGCCCTTGGGCGAGTCCTGCCACTCCTCCTGCCGCCCGTACGGCAACAGGTCGATCAGCGGGAAGGTGTGACTGAGCTGCTCGGTGCCCCGGCCGTTGGTGTGCCAGGTGCGGTAGACGGTGTCGCCGTCGCGCAGGAAGACGTTGACCGCGAATCCACCGCCGGGCGGTGCGCCCACATCGGTGCCGAACGGGCTGTTCGCGGTGGAGTACCAGGTCATCTTGTTCCCGACCCGCCGCCTGTAGGCGAGGGCCTCGTCGATGGGCCCTTGCGTGACGACGACGAACCTGGCGTCGTAGGCCTCCAAGAACTCCGGCCGGGTGAACTGCGACGTGAACCCCGTGCAGCCCGGGCACTGCCACTTCTTTCCGGGGAACCACATGTGGTTGTAGACGATCAGCTGAGACTTGTCGCCGAAGATGTCGGTGAGCCGAGCCGGTCCGTCCTCGCCCTCAAGGGTGTAGCCGGGCATCTCGACCATCGGCATCCGGCGGCGTTGCGCGGCGATCGCATCGAGTTCCCGGGTCGCCGCCTTCTCCCGGACGCGCAATTCGTCGAGCTGGCGCTCCCACGTCTTGGCATCGACGACAGGGGGCAGTGCCTTGGGGGTCATGAGTACCTCCGGTTCGCGGTTGTACGTACAGACCGTGCCCGTTCGGAAAACTCATCGGGAGGAGACGCGGGAGCAGCTCTGGTCGCCCTCCCTGACCGGCATGGCGGAACGCCTGCGCGAGCTCCGGAGGAAACCCGGGGGTTGAAGTACGCCCCCTGCCTCTCGCCTCCCGCTCACGCTTCAAGGACCGACGGGGGAGTGCGACGTCTCGACGCGGCCGCGACCGTCTTGCACACTGACCGCCACAGCCAGTCGGGAATCGGTGAGAGATCTTTGGAAGACTCGCTCGCAGGTGAGCCGCAGCAGGTCGGTGGGTCGCCGTCACCGGCGGCTGACGGGGGAGGCGCCCAGATGCCCCGGGCTCGCCGTGGCGCGGAGTCGGGCACGGGGCCCGTACTGGGCCGCGCCCTGCGGATCCTCGGTGCGTTCAGCGCGAAGTATCCGGAGATGACGTTGAGCGAGCTGTCCCGGAGGTCGGGGCTTCCGGTGTCGACCGTGCACCGGATGCTCGGCGAGCTCATCGCCTGGGGAGCGCTGGAGCGCGGTGACAAAGGGTGTTACCGCGTCGGCCTGCGCCTGTGGGAGGTCGCCTCGCTCGCACCGCGCGGACAGGGCCTGCGCGAGCGGGCCCTGCCGTTCCTGGAGGACCTCTCCCAGGTCACCCGCGAGAACGTTCAGCTCGCGGTGCGCGAGGGCACGGAGGTCGTCTTCGTCGAACGCATCGCGGGGTCCGGTGCGGTGCCCGTGCTGACGCGCGTGGGCGGGCGCTTCGCCCTCACGGCCACCGGCGTGGGCCTTGTGCTGCTCGCGCACGCCCCCGCCGAGGTGCAGGGAGAGGCACTCGCGGGGCCCATCGAGCGATTCACGCCGGGCACGGTCACCGACCCGCGTACGTTGCGGCGCATGCTGGCCGATGTGCGGACCAACGGCTACGCGGTCAGCGATCGCCAGGTCACGATGGACGCCCTGTCGGTCGCCGCGCCGGTCCACCGCGGCGGCACGGTGATCGCCTCGGTATCGCTGGTGGTCCGTCATGGCAGCGCCTCCGCGCACGGTTTGGCCCGGCTCGTCTGTACGAGCGCCCGGGCGATCTCCCGCGCTGTGACCACGCCGTAGATCCGAACTGCGCCGTCCCGTCCCGACAGGGGGGGGCCGGGATTACGCAGATGTTTCCCGGCATCCGGAAAGCCCCCTGGTGACCCGCGGGCGCCGAGCCCACGATGGTCCGCACGGCCGACGCACCCTCGCGCCAAGCGGCCGATGAGCCGCTGCCGGACGCAGACCAGGAACGCGCTCGCGCCGTCGGCACCACGCGCACTGAAGCCCTGCGATGCTCCACTCCGAAGGGAACGATCATGACTGCTTTCGTACGCAATCAGTGGTACGTCGCTGCCTATGGCGGCGAGGTCGGGCGCGAGCTGCTCGGACGTACCGTGCTGGGCGAGCCGATCCTCCTGTACCGCACGGAGGACGGCCGGGCGGTGGCGATGTCCGAGCGCTGTGTGCACAGGCGCTTCCCGCTGTCGCAGGCGCCGAGTCGGCTGGACGGGGACAAGGTGGTGTGCGGCTACCACGGATTCACCTACGACACCGACGGCGGCTGCGTCTTCGTACCCGGCCAGCAACGCATTCCGCGCACGGCGCGCCTGAAAACGTACCCGGTGATCGAGCAGGACTCCTTCGTGTGGGTGTGGATCGGCGACAGCGAGCCCGGGGACAGTCTGCCGCCCCGCGCTCCGTGGATGGACTCGCCCGAGTACACAGTGGTCTCGGGCATGGAGCCGATCGACGGCGACTACGGGCTGCTGGTCGACAACCTCATGGACCTGTCGCACGAGACGTACCTGCACGGCGGTTACATCGGCACTCCGGAGGTGGCCGAGACGCCCACCACCACCGAGGTCGACGACAAGGCCGGCATCGTCCGCGTCAGCCGCCACATGGACGACGCGGAATGCCCTCCGTTCTACGCCAAGTCCACGGGGATCGAGGGACGCATCAGCCGCTGGCAGGACATCGAGTACCACGCACCGTGTCTCTACTTGCTCCACTCGCGCATCGCGCCGGTCGGCGCGCCCGGCCCGAACCCGGACGGCAGCGACCCGCACGCCTTCCATGTGGAGGTCGTCTACGGCATCACTCCGTCGACGGAGAAGACGACGTACGACTTCTGGGCCGTGGCGCGCGACTTCGCCCTCGACGACCGGAACGTCACGGATTTCCTGCACGAAAACAACCACACGGTGGTGATGCAGGACGTCGTCGCCCTCAACGTGCTGCAGAAATCCCTGGACACCGAACAGGACGGCTACCAGGAGCTCAGCATCAACATCGACACGGGGGGACTCGCCGCCCGCCGCATCCTCGCCCGTCTGGCCCAGGAGGGGACCGCGACGCGGGCCACGGCGGTGGCCCGATGATCCCGCTGCACCCACCCGTCCTCGCCGGTGAGGACGTCTACCGCATCCACTGGGTGCTCGGCACCGACCGGCTCCTGGCCGTCTGTCACTGCGGTGCGCAGCAGGAGTTCGAGGATCCGGTGGTGCTGTGGGACTGGCTGCTCGGTCACCCCGAGGACCACCGCCCCGGCCCTGCCCCGGAGTCCGCCCCGGAAAGAGAGTCTTCACCATGAACAGCACGAGCCTTCCACGCAGCGGGGGCGAACTCGACCTGACCCTGGTGCACAAGGAGCCCCTCGCCGAAGGCGTCGTCCGCCTCAGCCTGACCCACCCCACCGGCGAGCGGCTGCCCGAGTGGAGTCCGGGCGCCCACATCGATCTGGTGCTGGGTCCCGACCTGGTGAGGCAGTACTCGCTGTGCGGCGATCCGGGGGACACTTCCCTCCTCCAAGTGGCCGTGTTGCACGAGCCGGAGGGCCGGGGCGGCTCCCAGTACGTGCACGACAAGCTGGCCGAGGGCGACACGGTCAGGGTCAGCGTCCCCCGCAACCGCTTCCAACTGATCGACGCCCAGCGCTACTTGTTCATCGCGGGCGGCATCGGCATCACTCCGCTCCTGCCGATGATCGCCGCCGCCGAACGGCGGGGAGCCGACTGGCGACTGGTGTACGGCGGGCGCAACCGCGCCACCATGGCCTTCGCCGAGCAGCTCGCCATGGACCACGCCCACCGCGTGGAACTGTGCCCCCAGGACGAGAGCGGGCTCCTCGACCTGGAGGGGCTGCTCAGCAGCCCCTCCGCTGGCACCCTCGTCTACTGCTGCGGTCCAGGGCCCCTGCTCGACGCGGTGGAACAGCGGTGTGCCGCCTGGCCGGAGGACACGCTGCACATCGAGCGCTTCACGCCCAGGGCGCGGGAGGACGACGTCCCTTCGGCCTCTTTCGAGGTGGAACTCTCCCGCACCGGCATCACGGTGACGGTCCCGCCGGACAAGAGTGTCCTGGAGAGCGTCGAGGAGGCGGGCGTACAAGTGCTGTCCTCATGCCAGGAGGGGACCTGCGGCACCTGCGAGACTGCGGTCCTCGACGGCGCGGTGGAGCACCGAGACTCCCTCCTCACCCCCGCTGAAAAGGCGTGCAATGACACGATGTTCATCTGTGTCTCGCGCGCCGCCTGCCCGCGCCTGGTCCTGGATCTGTGAGCCTCCACTGACGGGAGCGAACCGAGCGGCGGAGCTGCATCAGCGTATGGATCCGCGGTGATCGTCCGCGTCCGACCCCTGGATAGCATCGGGGTGCATGACCTGGACATAGTCGACTTCACCACGTTCGACTCCGAGTGTGTGTCGAGGGCGGGCGGGTACTGCTCGCTCGTCATGTGGCTCCGGAGAGCACGTGCAACTGGACGCTTCCGGGTGGCCTGTTCGACGAGACGGCTCAATCCTGAGTTAGGTGTGGCGGCTGTGGGTGGCCGGGGCGGCCTTGTCGCCCCTGGGCGTGGGGGTCTGGCTGTGTCGGCTCGTCGAAGCGCCAGGCGTCGATGTCGCGGTAGCGGATGGGGCCTGGGCCGCGGCCGGCGTTGCTGGCTACGAGGTGCAGACGCTCGGCCTTCCATGGGCGGCCGGTGAACCCGGCGAGCCCGGCAGCGGCCTGCACCGCACATGACGGGGTGTCGCGGCGGGCGCGGGCCAGAGTCAGGTGCGGGCGGAACGGCCGGTGCGCGTGGGCGATCCCGCAGTTGTCGGCGATGGCGCGCACCTGGGTGGCGAGCTGGTGCAGCTCTTCGAGGTCGCCGTCGATTCCGCTCCACAGGACTCGCTCGTCGAAGTGTCCGCCGCCGTGCAGGGCCAGGGTGAGGGGGCTGCGGGTGGCTGCGAGGTGGGCGAGCGGTGTGCGCAGGAGCGGGACCACCGGTGCGGGTACCTCGCCGAGGAACGCCAGGGTGACGTGCCAGTCCTCGATGCGATTCCACCGCATGCGGGGATGTGCGTGATAGGCGGGCCCAAGTGCCTGTTCCAGTTCCTGCTTCGCGTCGTCGGGCGGGGCGAGAGCGATGAACACACGAACGGTCGCGGGCTGAATCTGTTCGTTCACAGAGGTCTTCGTACCCTATCCGGGTGGGCGGACAGCGACCGGCCCCGCCGTGCGCCTCCGTGCCCGACGACAGGCTCAGGCTCCCGACCGCAGGGCCCGTCCGTCAGGTGTACATCACGCATGACGGGGGTGAGGCGGGGCCCGGATCCGATACCGCACGCCGCCGATCGTGCACCGGGTTGTGCGTATCTCTTGTCGGGAGAGTGCCGCCCTGGATCGGCCTCTGCTACGCAGGAAAAGGCCTCGCACAAGGGCCGAGGGCTGAGGGCCGACGGGTGAGACCGGAGGTCGCGGCCGGTACGCCGCAGGCTGTCAAGGGGGAGGGGATCATGGCCGATTCCGTAGGTGGGGAGGGCCCGCGAGTGCCCGTAACCGATCCCAGGCTGGGGATCGATGTCCCTGCGGGGTGGGCGGGGGATCCTCGTCACCGGCTGGTCGCGGTGGGGGATTCGCTGACGCAGGGATTCCAGAGCGCGGCGATCTTCAACACGTCGTTGTCGTATCCGGCGATCGTCGCGTATGAGCTGGGGTGTCTCCCGCAGTTCCGGTATCCCCTCTACGGGGGCTTGGGCGGGCTGCCCTTCAACCTCGAGTGGTTCCTGCGCGATCTGGAGGACCGCTTTGGGCGGAGTGTGGACTGGTGGGAGGTGCCGCTGGCCTTGTTCCGGGCTCGCCATGTGATGGACCGGGTGGAGGACTACTGGGAGCGAGGGGCCGGCCTGGCTGTGCCGTCGACAACGGCGATCATGCACAACCTTGCCGTGTTCGGGTGGGATCTGCGCGATGCGCTGTCGAAGTCGGCGGACGAGTGCCGTAAGCGGATCGACGTGCCGAGGGACGACCTCGTGAACCAGATCGTGCAGAACGCCGGTGAGCGCGCCGCCCTGAGGGTGCTGCCCACCCAACCCCGGACAGCGGGGGCCCTGACCCAGCTGGGTGCGGCGGCCGAGCTGGGCAAGGACATCGAGGGCACCGATGCGGAGCACGGCATCGAGACACTGGTCGTCTTCCTGGGCGCGAACAATGCCCTGCGGGCGGTGACCGACCTGCGTGTGGTGTGGAGTGAGGACGCCGGCTTCGACGACCTGGACGCCAAGCGCCGCTTCACGGTCTGGCGGCCCAGGCACTTCACGTCCGAACTGCGCGAAGTGGCCGTGGAAGTCGCCGACATCAAGGCACGCCACGTCATCTGGTGCACGGTTCCGCACGTGACCATCGCGCCGATCGCACGCGGCGTGGCGGTCAAGGTCCAGCCCGGTTCGCGGTACTTCCCCTACTACACCCGTCCGTGGATCAGCGACCGGGACTTCGACGTGGGCAGGGACCCGAGCATCACCGCGGAGCAGGCGCGGCAGGTGGACGACGCGATCGACGCGTACAACTACGCGATCACCGATACGGTCCGCGCTGCCCGGACCGAGGGGAAGGACTGGTACCTCCTTGAGACCTGCGGCCTGATGGACCGGCTGGCGTCGCGCCGCTACATCGAGGACCCCCTGGCGCGTCCGGACTGGTGGCGGCCCTATCCGTTGCCGCCGGCACTGCAGGCGCTGTCACCGCCGCCCAACTCGCATTTCCTCGCCGGCAAGGGCGGACGGCGCGCGGACGGCGGCCTGTTCTCGCTCGACGGTGTGCACCCCACGACGGTCGGATACGGGATTCTCGCCCAGGAAGTGATCAACGTGATGCGGCTGGCGGGCGTCCGGTTCTTCCGCCCCGACGCGAGCACCCCTCATCAGGACCCGGTGCTCGTGGACTTCGGTCGGCTCATCCGCCACGACACACTGGTCAACCATCCGCCGGAGAATCTCGGCTCGGCCCTGGGTGTCTTGAGCTGGGCCGATGAGGCCCTGGACCTGTTCCGTCGGGTGTTCTCCACCCTCTGATGGAACGTCAAGTTCGTGTCGGGGCGCGCAGTGGCTCTGGGACTTCCGGTAGTGCCGGGTCGAGTCAGCTCTCAGCGTTCTGGGCCAAGGACGACCGGCAGTTCCCGGTGTCCGTTGGAGATGAATGATTCCGCGGGGCGCAGCTCGGATGCGGGGACGGCGAGGGTGAGGCCGGGGAAGCGGGTGAACAGCGCCCGCAGCGCGATCTGGGCTTCCATCCGGGCCAGAGCCGCGCCGAGGCAGACGTGGACGCCGTGGCCGAAGGCGAGATGGGTCTTGTCGGCCCGGGTGAGGTCGAAGGAGCCGGCGCTGGGGCCGTGGAGGCCGGGGTGGCGGCCTGCTGCGGCGTAGGAGGCGAGGATGGCCTCGCCCTGGCGGATCACGAGTCCTGGTGTCAGGGCGATGTCCTGGACGGCAAAACGCATCGGCAGGTGCGCAACGGGTGCCTCGTAGCGCAGCGTCTCCTCGACGACGTCTGCCCAGGCGCTTGTGCCCTCGCGGACCTGGGCGAGCTGTTGAGGATGGGTGAGCAGCGCGACGATGGCCTGGTCCAGGAGGTTGACAGTGGTCTCGTAGCCCGCGCTGATCACCAGGAGGAGCGTGTCGAGGAGTTCTTGTTCACTCAGCGCGGAGCCGTCATCGTCCCGGGTGGCTATGAGCACGGAGGTCATGTCCTGGCCGGGCGTTTCACGTTTGGCCGCGACCAGGTCGGCCAGGATCGCGTACACCTCCTGGGTGTTCGCGGCGGCCTCATCGGGGCTGAGCGTGGTGTCGAAGACGCCGTCGACGGTACGGCGAAAGCCGGGCCGGGAGTGGTCGGGGATCCCCATGAGTTCGCTGATGACCCGGATCGGGAGCGGATGGGCGAACCGCTCGCGCAGGTCGGTGGGTTGCCCGGCGGGAAGGGTGGCGAGTTCCTTGAGCAGCGTGTCGGTCATCTCCTCGATACGCGGCTGCAGGGCGGCGATACGGCGCGAGGTGAAGGCCGGGCTGACCAGGCGCCGCAGCCGCCGGTGGTCGCCGCCGAAGGCGGTGAACATGTTGTCGACGGCCACCCACAGTGCCAGCGGCCAGGTGCCGAGGATCTGGTCGGGGAACATCGGCCAGTGCCGCCGGGGGTCTTTGGAGACCCGCGGGTCGGTGAGGAGCTGTTTGAGCAGGGCCGGGTCGGTCACCGCCCACGCCTCGACGCCCAGGACGTCGACGCGGGTGGCCGGGCCGCGTGAGCGCAGCTCGGCGTCCTCGGCGTGTCGGTCGCTGCCTGCGGCGTCCAGGACAAGGATCTGCGGCTGGTCCATGCGAGAACTCCTCAGGTAGGGGCGACAAGCGGCGCGGTGCGGGCGGGTGGCGGACAAGGAAGCCAGTTCGCGGTGGCGGAGGGCGGGGACAGCCTGCTCCAACCTGCGAAGTACGTCCAGGAGTTGCGCAGTTGCCCGCTGACAGATCAGGCCGCCGACCGGCCGGGCAGTCCGGCGCGGGGACAATCGCACCGGTACGTTGCACCACCAGGCCGCAGCGGATACCGGCCGCTTTCTCGCCGACCGCGACACATTCCGTCGTCTGTTCCGGCAGCGCGGATCCTTCCGGGGACTGGGGACTGGGGACTGGGGACTGGGGACTGGGGACTGGGGACTGGGGGCCGGGGAGCGGTGACCGGGGCCAGCAACGTCCCGTAACCGCGTCCCGCGCAAGCCCGACCCGTGCACTACGCGAGACGAGTACTACTCGCGCCGAGTGCTACTCGAGACAAGTGTTACGCGAGACACGTGCTGACCCTGTTGATCAGGCTGACCTCGCTGATCAGGAGGAGCCGCCCTGACCGGCACTGCCGATCGGGCCGACCTTCACCGGGGAGCCGGCGCCGTCGGTGACGGGCAGCGTGGCGGCGCCGGGCCACGCCAGGGTGAACGACTTCGTCTCGCCGGGCGGGGTCACCACAAGGCTCGTGACCTTCACGCCGGAGCCGCCCGAGTCGTTCATCGGGTAGCTGACGTTGAAGAACGTCGACTTCCCGTCCTGGAGGGTCATCCGGTCGGCCGGCTCGCCGGTGCGCTCGGCGGACAGATCCCCCTCGCTGGTCTTCAGGTCGAGGCCCGCGAACCCGGACAGCACGCAGCCCCGGCCGCTGCTGTTCTTCATCTCCACCGCGACGGAGCCCTCCGTGTCGCCGTCGATGGTGCTGTCCGATGCAGTGATGTCCAGATCGTCGGTACGGCACTTGTCGGCGGCCGTGCCGTCCTCGTCCGAGCCGGTCCCGGCGTCCGTGCCCTGCCCGCCCGAGTTTTTCCCGGCGGAGTCCTCGCCGCCGCCCTGCTCCGAATCGCCCGAGCCCGAACCGCCGTTCTGCTCCGAACCGCCGCCCGACGAAGACGTACTGGATGCGGACGACGGGTCGCCCTGTCCCGTGACGTCGTCGTCGTTGCAGGCCGTGAGCGAGAGACTCGCGGCAACAGCCAGGGCGGCGAAGGTGAGCTTGTGAACGCGCATCGTGTCTTCCTCAGAATCGGATGGGGTGCTGACGGTGCTCGCTACGAGCGAGCACTTCTGACCACCAGGACCCGCCCGGCCGGGCTTCCCGTTCCGATCAATCACCGCCTAATGCATCCCTGTTACACACACCTCCAGGCACCACTCGCACCACGATCGGTCACACCCCGCCTCACAACCGGCCTCTCCCACACCCCTGCCGTGGCCCGCCGCAGGCGCTGTACAGGCGCTGTACGGCAGGGGATTCAGGGGTTCTGTCACGGCGCGCCGCAGAGCGCCGGTGTACGTCACCGGCCGACCGTAAAGGCGGTTCCCGCCACCGTCGAGGCCTGCTCGCGGCTGCCGCCCGGCTGGGACAGACTCGTAACCCGGCGGACCTTGACCCGATCCGGTGTGTCGAGGGTCGTGCGGGGGAGTGGTGCGGCCAGGCAGCACTCCGCCTTGCCGCCCCCCAATGAATCTCGTCCAGAACGGATCTCGTCCAGGCGGGAGCCGTGCGGGATACCTTGGCGGGCGGTCTTCGCAATGCGCAGGGAAATCGTCGAAGACGGCCGCCTTGATCGCGGCGAAGCCGTCGGCCACGCGATGGCCGCGCCCCAGGCAGCGGATCGGCGGTTCTTGGCCGTCGCCGACGGCCCGACCCTGAGCTTCGTCGAGCTGGCCGATTGGCCGAGTGCCTGCGGGACCTGGGGCTCCTGAAGGCGGGGCTGTGACAGTCACCGAACGGTCTAGTAGGGGCCGTTCACGTTGTCGATCGAGCCGTAGCGGTCGGCCGCGTAGTTGCAGGCGGCGGTGATGTTGGCGACGGGGTCGAAGCTGTCCGTGGAGGTGCCGGGCACGTGGTACGCGGCGAAGGTGGGGTCGATGACCTGCAGGAGCCCCTTGGAGGGCGTTCCGGCGACGGCGTTGGAGTCCCAGTTGTTGGTGATCTGAGGGTTGCCGGACGACTCGCGCATGATGTTGCGGTGGATGCCCTCGTAGGTGCCGGGGATGCCGTGCTGGGCCAGTACGTCGAGTGACTCCCTGATCCAGCCGTCGAGGTCGTCGGTGTACGTCTTCTTCGCCGGGGCTGCGGCGGGCTCGGCGGTGAGGGTGTCCGTGCGCTCGGAGCGGTCCGCCCGCTGAGCGGGGGCGTTTTCGCCGAGGGTGAGTTTGAGACCGGGGTGGATCATCTTGGGGTTGTCGCCGAGCGTGCTGCGGTTGTCCGCGTACAGCTTCTTCCAGCCGCCGCTCAGGGAGTGCTCGCGGGCGATCTTGGCGAGGGAGTCACCGGCGGCGACGACGTACGTCGTGGGGGCCGCGGCGGGCTTGGCCGCTGCGCCGGCCGGCGCAGCGGCTGCGGTGGTCGCACCGAGCACCGGGAGGACGAGCACGGCGCCGCCCGTGCCTGCGGCGGCGAGGTTCCGGGTGAGCGGGCTGGACTTGGGGCGGCGGTGCTTTCCCTTTGCAGGCATGACGATTTCCTCTCCGTCGCCTGCGAGGTGAGCTGTCGGGTTCGGACGGGAGATGTCCGGCCGCACTGTGAATGCGACTTCACCCCGGAGCCGTTCCGGAATCCGGATCGGCGGCTTACCTGGGTCCCCCGCTCCTGCCGTGCGTAAGTGAGTGGGATGGGTTTCCGGACAGCGGCAGGATTCGGCGTTCCATCCGGATTGACGGTGACGTTAGGCGAGGAATGCCAGAAGGAACAAGACACGAATTCGCATAGGCAATGCGCGAGGGCTCGCCTCCAGGCGAACAGGGCCGCTCGCACTCATTGATCAAAAACCCCAAATTTCTTAGTGCGCAACGGAAGTGCGCCCAACGGTTCGCAGTTGTTCCCAGCGGCGCCGCGACCGGAAGCGTGACTCAATTCACTGAAGGGAATGCAGCACGAGGGTGCCCCATATGGCTTTATTCGGCATGAATGGCGCGCAAAATAGACATTGGGCCGCGCGTGACCCTGGCGGCACGGGCGCCGGGGCAGGGGGTGTGGTGGCGGTTCACCGCCCTCGCTTTCGCGAAACAGGCACTCTCCCGTACCCGCAACCAGCAGAACTCGCCGGGAAGCGATCCTGCTGGGTCAGGTCCTGCTGTGTGCGCCCCCTGACGCCGATGCCGCAGGGCCCTGGCCGGAGTCTGCCGCTGCCTCGCCCCGCACCCGGCAGGCGAATCCGGCTGCCGGTCCCGGGCCGCTGCGGTCCCTCAGGGGTAGGGGCTTCTTTGTCTCTGTATCCGTGCGGAGACACGGTGTCGGCGGAGCCGGTACTGTCGACGCCCGCAGGATCGACCCTCGGTGGCTTTCCGTCATTTCGCTTCCCCCCCCCCCGCAAAGCGAGGCTGGCTGTGCGCTGGTTGCATGGGGCCAGAATTCCCGCCTGTGTCCGAAGGAGGTAAGGCCCCGATCTCGGTCCGTCCCGCTGGATGTGACGGCATATCAATCCCCTCTCGAGTGTTGTGCATCATGAATTAACGCCGGAGCTGAGAACTCTTTTCAGCTGACGGTCAGATGACCCGAGAGGGTGCCCTGGAGGAAATTCCCGCAACTCCCGCCCAGGGGAGGGAAATCCCGGGGTCCGCCCGGCTTCAGGAGCGGCCCGAGCCTCCTCTCTTAGCATTCTCCGGGGCTCGGGCCGAAGATCGTGACGCGCCCGGCGGAGTCCGGGGCCCGGGGAGGGTGGAGCTGTACTGTGCCGCCGATTTCGATGCGGGCGGAAGGCGCAGCGGATGCGGTGGCTCGGCGAGGTCGCCAGCTTGCAGGAGAGCCTGCGGCACATCGACGACAAGAACAGGAGAGCCTGCGGCACATCGACGACAAGAACAGGAGAGCCTGCGGCACATCGACGACAAGAAACAGCGGGCCGAACGCCTGCGAGCCCAAGCAGGTCGAGGCGAGGACGGCGTCGCTGCCCTGGACTGACCTCTATGCCAGGACTCTGTCGTCTGGTGCGGCGCTAATCGCCGTCCGGCTCAGTCGGCAGGGTGGGCCGGGAGCCCTCGTCGGGCACAACTACCAGGCGTACGGCCATGTGCCGGGAGTCGGGCGGGTGGTCACCGGGCTCCGTCTGGTATTTGCGTAGAAGCGTCTGGTACTCCTCGACGAACGCGGCGACCTGATCCTTCGTCATCCGCAGTCCGGCGCGGTAGATCTGGTTCCAGCCTGCGGAGGAGTCGTACCCGGCGTATGCGCTCACGACCAGGTTCAGGTCATGGGTCATCTTGAGGGCGCCGATCTTCACCGCGGCCTCGCGCTCGTCGGCCGCCAACTCCAGGCCCGGCGGCGTGAAGATGTCCGTCATGAGTGACTTCCACCAGCGTTCCCGGCCGGTGGACCGCTCCTCGATCTCGGCAATCAGCTTGAGGTCGGCGAGTTTGCGCAGGTGGTAGCTGGTGGTGCCGGTGCTTTCACCGAGGGCCTTGGCGACGCTGGTGGAGTTCGCTTCACCGTGCTCGCCGAGGTAGCTCAGGATGTCGCGGCGCACCGGGTTGGACAGTGCCTTGTAGAAGGCTTTGAGGTCCGGGCCGGTGAGCACTCTCTTCTCGGGGCGCTCGACCATGTCGGCCAGCGTACTGCAGAGACTCTCTGCAGCCATCACAGAGACTATTTGCAGAATATCTCTGCAATAGCTACTTTGACTCAGGAGGGTGCCGGCAGGCGCTGGAACGTGCGGGGGTCGAGATGCGAAAGAACTTGGTCGGCAGGCTGTTACTGGCCGCAGGGCTGGCGCTGATGCCATGGCTCGCAGTGCTGTGGACGACATTGCCGGACCCCTATCAGGCGCAGCACTGGCGGGTCGGCTGGGTCGGCTTCGTCGCGTTGGAGATCGCCGGTCTGCTGACGTCAGCGGTGCTGGTTCGGCGTAGTGACCACCGGGCGCCGCTGGCGTCCATCGCGACAGCCGTGTTGTTGCTGGTCGACGCCTGGTTCGACGTCATGACGGCCGGGCACTACGCCCTCATCTCGCTGACGCTGGCCTGCACGCTGGAACTCCTCCTGGCGGCACTGTGCGCTGTCGTCGTGCTGTGGCCGCCGATGGCGGCTTCCGTTCAGGCAACCGCGGTGCAGCGGGTGGCCGTCCATGCCTGAATCACTGGATGCCCAGATGCGGGACGAGATCGACGATCAGGTCGCGGAGGCATTCGACGCTTACCTGGCCGACAGGTTGGCCGAACCGGGGCCACTGCGCGCGTCACTGGCATTGAGGCGCAGCACCAGGCTAGTGCTGGGCACAGTCGGATTGGGCGTACTCGCCACGGCGCTGGCGCCGGACGGAAGCGCCGTCGTCTGCTGGATCTGGGGAGCGATCGCGGTGATAGACCTCGCCTGGCTGCTGACCGCACGCCGCCGTTGACGGTCCGCGGACCAAGTCCTCGCCTGCCAGTCGATCTCGCTTGGTCCATAGGGTTGGGGACTCATGGCGACCGGCTGAACAAGGTGGAGTTGAGAGCGAAGATGTACGTCGCACACGGGCGCTCGCTCCCGTGTGCGAGCTCATCGGCGGATAAGCCGCTTACCCAACGCTGCTGGTTATTGCAGGGAAGCGTCTTCGCCAACAGCGGGCAGGAGGCGTTCTCGGAGGGGCACGCCCACGCCTTCAGTGTGAGCAGGCCCATGCCGACGCGGTGGTCTTCCTGGGCACCTTGACGGAACGCCAGCGTCGCGTACTTACAGGGATACTTGGCTGTTCCGCCGTGAGTCTCGCTGATGCACTGACTGCTGACTCAATCCTTACGCCGAGCGCAGCACGATCCGTATCCGTATCCGGTGCCACTGCGCGCACGAGTGGGTCGAGGGCGAACTGACCCGCTTCCCCGTGATCCGGTCCTCCCCGCCGCTGAGGACCGCCCCAGCTCGGCACGGGCCATCTGATCTGACACGGGCCGTGGATCTGGCCGTCCCCTTCTATCTCCAACTTGTGTTGTTCCTAGAATGGCGAGGTGAAGGACATCGACGCGATCGCGGTGCTGCAGGATCCTGTGCGGCGCCGCCTGTACGAGTACGTGGCGGGGCAAGGCCGTGAGGTCGGCCGCAACGAGGCCGCCGAGGCGGCAGGGGTGGCGCGCACGCTCGCCGCGCACCATCTGGACAAGCTGACGGAGGCGGGCCTGCTCGAGAGCGGCAGTCGCCGCCTGACCGGCCGTTCGGGGCCGGGGGCGGGCCGCCCCGCCAAGGTGTACACGCGAGCGCGGGCCGAGCACTCGGTGTCGCTGCCCGCCCGCGACTACCGCACAGCCGCTGAACTGCTCGCCGAGGCTGCCGAACAGGCCGGCCTGGACGCCGGGCTCTGTGCGGCCGCGCGCCGCCGGGGCGAGACCCTGCGCGGCTCGGCGGCGCCCTGCGGCGACCTCGACGAGGCGGTGGAGATGTTGTCCGCGCGCGGTTACGAACCACATACGGAAGCCGCCGAAGTGAAGGACATGGAAGGTGCCGAGGTGGCGCCCCGCGTGGTCCGTATGCGCAACTGCCCCTTCCATGCCGTCGCCGAGCGCTTCCCGCCGCTCGTCTGCGGGATGAATCTGGCGCTCCTGGAAGGGCTGCTCGGCGAGGACGGTCCCGTCCGCGCCCGTATGGATGCCAGGCCCGGGGAGTGCTGTGTCGTACTCGAAGCTTCTAAAAACAATATTTATTGACATAGAAAAGTGGGCCGTGCTGGGATGAGGTCATGACCGCATCCGCGCATGCCGCGCACCTCGCCGAGCTCAACATCGCCACGCTCCGCCACCCGTTGGACGACCCGCGCATCGCGCCGTTCGTCGAGATGCTCGCCCCGGTCAACGCCGCAGCTGACGACGCGCCCGGCTTCGTCTGGCGGCTTGTGGAGGAGGGATCGCCCGACGCCACCGGCCTGCGCCCGGCGGGCGAGAACGTCATCGTCAATCTGTCGGTGTGGGAGACCCCGGAGGCGCTGTGGGACTTCACCTACCGCAGCGGGCACTTGGAGGTGATGCGGCAGCGCCGTGAGTGGTTCGAGCGACACGTCGAGGCGCACTTGGTGCTCTGGTGGGTCTCCGCAGGTCACCTCCCGACGGTCGGCGAGGCCCTGGGCCGGCTGGCGGACCTGCAGGCGAATGGACCGTCGCCGCGCGCGTTCACCTTTGCCTCGTCCTACTCGGCGGCCGAGGCCGACGAGCATCTTGAGGTCGTGCCGCCGACGCGGCCCGCGCAGGCCGGAGCAACGATGACGCCAGCGGGGGACGCGAACTGACACATGGTTTCCCGCGTGTCGGCGACCTGTCGGCCCTGGTGAGAGGGCGGCGCATTCAAGCGCCATCCCGGTCCTGCCCGGCACCGGTGCCCTCGATGTTCTGGGCGGATGGTGTGCGTGGACCACGTGGACCACGACTCCGCGGCATCGCGACGCCCGGACATCAAGGCGTGGACGGCCGTCGCCGCGGTCCCCGACGCAGAGGTGCGCTACGAGGCCTGGAGCACTACGGCCGCGGAAGGGACGCCAAGTTCCGCCCGCCCCCCCCGGCACCTGAGCCCAACTCCGAGCATGCGGTATCGAAGCCGCACGAACGGGGCCCCATGAGCCGAGGTGCTGAGCCGCCCGGATTGGCAAACACTGGCGGCCTGACAAGCGGCAGGTGACTCCCGTCAGCCCTCTCGCGCGCCGAGTTCCTCCAGCATCTGTTCCTGGTGGCGGTGCCCGACCGTCTCGTAGCCGATCACGGTGACGAACGGCGCGAGCATGACGACGAGCAGGCACACCGCGGTGGCGACGCCGGCCGCGGCCAGGAGGACTGCCGCGATGAGGACGGCCAGCGTGAGCGAGATCAGAAGCAGGTGGAATCGGTCCGCCGTGGACAGCAGCAGCGTGTGCAGCAGATAGACCATCAGCAGATAGAGGCCGACCGGGAGGGCCAGGGAGAGGACCACGGCCACGTCGCCGAGTTCGGAGTGGTGCTCCAGGTGGAGCCCGGCCACGTGCAGTCCCGCTCCGGCGCTGGCGATACCGATGAACAGGGGGATGTGCCCGTAGCCGAAGAGGTATCCGCGGCTGCGGCGGTGGACGAGGACGTCGCCGAAGGGGGTGGCGAAGTAGACCCACCACATGCCGAAGGTCAGTCCGACGCCGGCGACCACGACGGCGATCGCGTTGCCGCTCCAGTGCGTGCCGTCCGCGCCGCCCAGCAGGTCGCCCGAGGAGGCGACGGTCCCGACGACGCCCTCGCCGAGCACGATGATGGCAAACAGGCCATAGCGCTCGGCGACGTGGTGGGGGTGCCAGGGGGTGCCGTCCGCAGCGCCCTGGGTGAGCATCGGAAGTGCCAGTTCCAACGCCCCGAGGACGATGAACGCGATGAACACGGCGGCCAGCGGGAGGTGGGTGAAGGCGACCGCGATCCAGGCGAGCTGGACGATCACGGTCCAGCGGATGTTGGCCATGCCGACGTCGTGGAAGGCGGGGGAGTCACGGGCGGCGCGCCACCACTGGAGCACCAAGGCGATGCGCATCACGACGTATCCGAGCACCATGACCCGCAGTTCGAGGTGTCCGCCCTCTTCGACGGAGTGGAACATCGCGGGCAGGCCGAGCGAGAAAACTACGACGCCGATCATCTGGACCATCGTCAGGGCCCGGTAGAGCCAGTCATCGGTACCGAAGGCGGAGGCGAACCAGCTGAAGCTGATCCAGGCGACGCTGATCGCGAACATCGCGAGGACGAACGCGGTGACCGCCTGCCCTGCGTGCCCTTCGGCGATCATCTCGGCGAAGTGGGATGAAGCGGTGCCGACGGCGACCACGAAGGTGAGGTCGAACAGGAGCTCCAGCGGCGTGGAGACCCGCCCGTGTTCCTCCGGGTCACGCCCGATCATCGGGACCAGTCGATGTGAGAGGGCGGACCTGCCGGGGGTGTCGGGTTTGTGGGTGTTGCTGGGGTGCTGGGGATCACTCATGTCCAACATCATTTCGCACGTCGTCCGCTACAGCCTCACGCCGCACGGCCCGGTCTGCAGGACGGTCTTGGCCACGCAGGCTCTACGTGGTCCTCTCCAGGGTTCTCGGACTGCTCGTGCGGTCGGGCCGCGCGCAGGGGGCGCGAAGGACGTGGGGCCGCTCGCGTCGCGGCAAGAGAATGAGGTGTTGTTGCGTCAGCTGGACTGACGTCCGCGGTCGGTCTGGCCCGGGCGGGCGGTTCCGGCCACGTTGGTCAGGCGGCTGCCGACCGGTCTGCGCGGTCGAGGCGTCGTACTTGCTCGTGCCGCGCAGGCACGACACGAACAGACGCGCCGTCAGCAACGCCGCGACGCATGCGCGAGCTACCTCAGCGCACTCCATGAGCGCGACATCGCCATGGATGCCATCCTCGCCGCACTGCGTTCCAACGAACCCGACCTAACCGACGCCGACGAGAGGATACGCCGCTTCATCGGACTGGCCCGCGAGGTGCAGGACTTCCGTCTCGCCGTACGTGACACCATCGGCGGCAGAAATTGATACCGATCACTCGCCCTGGTAACGCTCTTATCCACTGATGACAGCCGAGGAATTCCGCTCACCGCCAGACGGACAGCAGTGTGGTGTGGGTGGCAGCGCGAGCCAGGCCGGGTCGGTTGAGGACGTCAGTGCTGTCGATGAACTGGTCGACAGCCCCGACTGTGGGCAGAGCGCGGACTGCGGAGTCGGTAATTCGGTCCGTCAGAGCGGCAGTAAAGCGTTCGGCGTGCAGGACCTGGAAGGGGCGGCTGTGGTAGGGCCTTGTGGTCGGGTCGACCGGGTCGGTGAGGGCGAGCTGGTTGTGCAGGGCGGCGATGGTCTCGTAGGCGCGTGCGAGGTGCTGTTCGCGGACGTGCCAGTCGGGGGCGGCGAGCGCAGCGGTGAGTACCGGGGTGAGGGCGGTGGCTTGGGAGGTGAGGGCGAAGGCGGAGCCGAGCCATTTGCTGTAGGGCGGGTAGCGGCGGTCCATCAGCAGGCAGAGCCGCATCAGATCGCGCACCAGTCGAGCAGTGACCACGGCGGAGCCCAGCTCGTCGCCCACTTCGCCGCAGCGGCCGACGAAGGCTTCTTCCTGGGAAATGCGTTGCCACTGGCAGGCAAGGAGGTAAAGCCAGAGATCATGGGGATACCAGTCGAGATTGGCGCGTGCCGGGGCGAGTTGTTCGAGCCCGTCGTGGAAGACGGCGCCGGTGGTGACCTCCGCAAGGCGCTGGGTGGGGGTGGCCAGCCAGTCCTCCGGGGTGATGTCCAGGCGTGGGTCGAAGCCCAGTTGCGCGGTGAACCAGGCGCCCGGATCGGTGACGTCGACGCGGTGGTGGACCGGCCCGTCAGTCACCTGCATGAACCCGATATCCGCCTCGCCGGTGAGGGCGAAGTGGGTCGGGTAGTCGCAGAAGATCTTAGGCAGACGGTCGGAGAGCAGTTCCCTGATCCTTGCGCCATGGCGGGTGGCGTCCCGCGGACTCAGGAAGATTTGCAGGCGGGGGCCCCACTCGTGGTCAGCGGAGCGGGCGGTGTCGAATCCGAGGACCTCCGAGCCGCTGCCGAGACGGGCGGCGGAGTGCACGATCCCGGGGACTGCCTGATGCAGTACGGGACGTACGGCTTCGAGGTAGAAGCGGCGGGAAAGTTCCAGGCCGGGGATGAAGGCGGGCGTGGTCATGCCGTGGAGGGTGCCTGCCTGGCACATGGTTAGTCGACGGATTTTCCGGCCCGGCGGCCAGCGGTTCAGCGCCTGAACAGCGAACCCCTCAGGTTCAGGACATGCAATGATCCGTGCGCACCGTCGAGTCTTGACCGATGCGCACTGGAAGCGTGCCGCGATCGGCACGGTGCGGCTCTCTGTGAGGTCCTTGGCCTCTTCACCCACCAGATCGTCGCGGGGCGACGGCGTTCTGCCCGGCCGGGCACCGGGTGGGGTCAGCCGTCTTCGACTGCTGGCGTGTCGGACAGACCTGCGATCTCCGTCTCTGTTTCGGTCGTGCCATGTCCTGCGCCACGGGTTCCCGGAACGGCATGGGCTGGTGGCCTGTGCGCTTGTGCGGCTTCAGACGGCAGGGCGGGGAGAAGGGGTGAAGCCTTCTCCCCGCCCTGATGCCCGGGGTGGTTCGTTCTGTGCGGCGGTTGTCAGATGCGGCCATGGGTCAGCCGGGTCAGGGGCCCGCCCCGGGTCTTTGCCGTGCGGCGTCCGGCGGTGAAGGCGACGCCGGCCACACTGACCAGGCCAGCGGCAGCGCCTGTGGCTATGGCCTTGCGGTTCTTCACCAGGGTCCAGCCGGTGACTGCCGTTGAAGCGACCTTGCCGGTGGCCGACACCACGGTCTTGCCGCCGCTTTCGATGCCCGCGGCCGCCGCCTGCTTCGCACGCTGGGTCGCGAGACCGAACGAATGCGCACCGGAACCGGCGGCGTCGGCCGCCTCTGCGGCGGAATCCTTCGCCTTTCCGGCGGCCTCAGCCGATTCCTGCTTTGCCTTCTGTGCAGTGGTGTTCACGTCGCGGGCTCCTGTCCTCGCAGCGGACCGCCCCTTGGCGGCTGTTGCCTTGGCGCTGTGCCGGGTGTCCCCGGCGCTTTCATCAGAGGGTCTTCTCTCTTGAGCCATGTGGTCCGTGTTGCCACGTAACAGTTGGTGAAACTCTGGGCGTTCGATTCTTCGTCGGAAGCGGGCAGGGAATTCGGTGGCCCCAGGTCCGGATCCGGGCCGAGTGTCCGCGGGGCGGGCGATAAAGCTGCAGCCGGGTGCACAACAGGCCCCCGGGATCGGCCACGTATGGTGCAGACGGATACGGCGTGCGAGACATCCTGGAGGGGTGCCATGGTCGGTGTTGAGGACGTGGAGAGCGCGGCGGCGCGGATCGCCGGGCATGTGGTGCGCACTCCCACGCTGCCCAGCCCGGGGTTGACCGCGTTGCTCGGGGTACCGGTCACGGTCAAGCTCGAGCTGCTGCAGCGCACTGGTTCGTTCAAGGCGAGGGGAGCTGTCGCCAAGCTGCTTGCGATGACCGATGAGCAGCGCGCGGCCGGGGTGGTCGCGGTGTCCGGTGGCAACCATGGCGTCGCCGTGGCGGAGATGTCGGCCGCGCTGGGTGTGCACGCCACTGTGGTGATGCCGCGCACCGCACCGGCACGCTCGGTGCGGGCTGCCCGGACCGCCGGAGCCGACGTACGGCTGACCGCGACCATGGCCGAGGCCTTCGCGATGATGGACCGGCTGGAGGCGGACGGGCTCACCCTGCTGCACCCGTTCGCCGACCCGGTGGTCATCGCGGGGCAGGGCACGGTGGGACTCGAACTCGCCGCCGATGCCGGTGAATTGACGGATGTCCTGGTATCCATCGGCGGTGGTGGTCTGATCGCCGGTGTGGCGGCGGCGCTGCGGGCACGCCGGCCGGATGTGCGCGTGTGGGGCGTGGAGACCACCGGGGCCGACGCGATGTCCCGGGCACTGGCTTGCGGTGGGCCGGTTCACGTGGATGTGGATTCACGCATCAGCACGCTGAGTGCGCCCACGGTGTCCCCGCTGACGTACACCATGGTGCGTGACCTGGTCGACGAGGTACTGGTCGTGCCCGAGGCGGAGGCCTACGCGGGCGTGGTCGAGCTGGCCGAGCACGCCAGGGTATGGGCGGAGCCGGCGGCGGGCTGCCTCCTGCCGGCGGCTCGCCGTGTCCTTGCCAAGACCGGCGAGGCGACCAGGCTCGGCCTGGTGATCTGCGGCGGCAACGCGTCGGTGGAGGATGTGACCGCGTACGCGGGAGCGATCCTCTGAGCCGAGCCGGGCCGAGCCGGGCCGGATCGGGTCCGGCGAGGCTCGCGACCCGCGGTGCGGTGAGCGTGACCAAGCGGGCGACCGCGTGCAGTGTCTTACCGCCACTGTAGGGGGGCTTCGTCCGGCCAGTCGTTGACTGAGTCAACGACCAGCGGCCCTGGCTCGCCATCACCCCTTCGAGCTGCCCGCTGGAGGTCTACAGAGCGCAGCCGAGCACACCAAGCCCCGGGAGAGGGCGCGGCGATGAGTGAGACGCCGAAGACCGAGTCTTCGTCGCCCCATCCGCCGGCAAGGACGTCAGCCTTGCCGAGTGCCGCGATATCACTCGCTGCTACGTGATGCCTTAAGCCGCCCGAGACGTCAGCTTTCATCAGTAGTCGATGATTTGCCTCGACCAACTCACGTGCTGTTACCCGCAGTTCACGGGAGAGGTCGCGGGTGCGGGCCAATCGCTCCCGCAGAGCGCTCAATCGCGGGTCCACCACCACGGGGAGCGGCCGGCTGAGACAGCCGCTGTCATGCCAGCCTCCTTAAGGACCAGCCTCCTTAAGGGCCAGCCACCATAAGGAGCTGTTGCTCTGTCGCTCCGCGCAGGGAGGGGCTGTGCACCGGAATCAGACAGACCTTGTCGGGCTTCTGTGCCGACTGGAGGTCTCGATCCGGCTCACTGCCAGCTTGGGGACTCGGGAGCAACTCGCAGTCGGTCAGGGCAGCTTGAAGGTCTGAGTGATGTGTTGCACCTGGTAGTAGTCGGCTATGCAGGAGGCGGGCCACTTCGCGCGCCCGCCGTGGCGGAACGGCTCGGTCATGTGGCTGAGGGGCAGCCGTTTGTACGGCAGTACATGCAGGCCGGTGGCGGCCTGGCTGTGCATCCGGCGATTCTGGCGGTCCCAGTCCTGCGCGCGAGTGATCATGTGGGATTCGAGCCCCATGAGCGACGCCGCGAGTGCCACGCAGGTGACGGCGTACGCCACGGCGGCCCCGGCGGTCAGGACCAGACCGGCCTGCCGGACACGGCTTCCCACAGCGCGACCGGCGAGAGTGCCGACGTGGACGAGGAGCAGGACGTAGAGCAACAGATAGTCGTTCCACAGGCGCGTCGAGGACACTACGGCCTCACCGAAGACGGGGTAGGTGATGACCGTGCACACGTAGCCGGAGGCGAGCAGGGCGCACACGCCCGCCACGGCCACAAGGCCATCCTTCATACCGGGTGCGGTGGGCCGTCCCATGGGGCCGCGCGCCAGCAGGCCAATGATGATGCCCGCCGCGACCGCCCCCAGGTACGGCCAGGTCGTGACCAGCGTGCGGACGATCTCGCCGAATCCGCGCAAGGACGCAAGGAGCGATTCGGGATCGAGCATCGTCGAGGAGTTCTTCCGCTCCCGCCGGCGCCGTGAGCCCGGTGACGTGTAGAGAATCAGGACGCCGATCACGATGCTCACGATCCCGGCGGCGCAGCAGACCCGGAGGAACCTGCGGCGGGCTTCGGGGAAGAGGCGGCCGCTCGTCAGCAGGGCACACGCCAGGACGGTCGCCGCGACAACGCTGGTCTCCTCCGAGAGGAGGCCCAGGGACGCCCCCGTGAGGACGACGGTGAGCAGCGCGAGGACCTTTGCCCGCCGCGATGTCGCCCGTAGTACGGGGATGGCTGCGGCGCAGGCGAACACCGGGGGCAGGGTGTGGGAGACGGAGGCGGCTGGCCAGTAGAACGTCTTGTAGGTGTTGGGCGAGCCGAAGAGGAACAAGGCCGTCACCATGGACGCCACCAGGAGCGGGACGCCTCGCGGGACCGTGAGCCGGGCGGCGTGCACGACGGCGGCGGTGAAGGCCCACACAAGGACGAGTACGAGCGCGCCGCTGACCGGGGTGAACCATTGCTGGCCCGCGTCACCGAACCGCGCGTAGGCCCAGACCAGCACGGCGTTGACGAGACGCCCGTTGTCGTGGAGGTAGAACTTCTCCACCATCGCGGACAACCCGCCGTCGCGGACCACCGGCAGGAAACACCAGTCGTCGCCACCGGGGCGCACCCAGCGAGCGTTCCCTACCGCAAAGACAAAAACGGTGAGTGGCAGGAGTGAAAGAAGCCTCACCCATGCGGATGTTCCACGCACTGTCTTCCATGGATTCGGGTCGCTCCCGGTGTGCTGACCCTGAACAGCCTTTTTCGGCGCCTGCGTCACACGCTGCTCCCTTCCCCATTGGAGCCACGAGGCAAGATTTCTCGACATGAAGATACAGTTTGCAATTTGCTGTCGATCGGCACCCGCCCCCTCAGGGTGACCTGAAAAGAACGCGACGCTGCTCCGTCTATCTGGTTCCATCACGTTCCATCACACCGGACCGTTCTTCCAGCGAGCGTACAGAGATCCCACCTGTCCGGGCTGTTTTCTTACCGTCGTCTTGAAGAGATGCGCCATGATGACGGACGCAGCAGGAAAGGCTGCACTCGCATCGGCTGAGGTGACGAATGGAAGAGTGTCAGATCTCCGTTGTTGTGCCGTGTTTCAACGAGGAGGAGGTGATCAATACTTTTCACTGCGCGCTGATGTCGGTCCTTGGCGATACGCAACAGATTTTCGAGGTCTGTTACGTTGATGACGGCAGTCGCGACACGACCCGTGCCCAACTGCGGGCTTTCGCCGCCGCGGACCCGCGTGTTCGCTACACGTCTTTCAGCCGGAACTTCGGAAAAGAAGCGGCCATGCTCGCGGGGCTGCGCATGTCGCGCGGCGATGCCGTGGCCCTCATGGACGCCGACCTTCAGCACCCGCCGGGTCTGCTGCACCGCATGCTGGAACTGCGGCAACACGGATACGACCAGGTAGTTGCCCGCCGGGACCGCTCCGGCGAGGGACTGCTGCGGAGGACCCTCAGCGCCGCGTACTACCAGGCGGTGGATCGATGCATGGACGTCGATGTCGTCGACGGGGAGGGGGACTTCAGGCTGCTGTCGCGCCGGGCCGTGGACGCGATCCTCGCGCTGCCGGAAGCCAACCGGTTCTCCAAGGGAATCTTCTCCTGGATCGGCTTCGACACCACCGGTTTCACCTACCACAATGTCACCCGTGCAGCAGGACGCTCCAAATGGAGCGGCCAGCACCTTTTCAATTACGGCATCGACGGCCTCATCTCTTTCAACAGCCGCCCGCTGCGCCTGGTCATCTACGCCGGAATAGCCCTCTCGTGTGCAGCTTTCGCGTACGCGCTGTGGATAGGCGCGAATGTCGTCCTGCACGGGGTGGAAGTGCCCGGATTCGCTACCCTGTTGATCGCCGTTGTGGCCCTGGGGGGAATACAGCTCGCCACACTCGGCGTCATCGGCGAATACGTCGGGCGGATCTTCGGCGAGACGAAACGCCGCCCGCCCTACGTGGTGCGCGAAACTGAAAGGGAACTGCACCAGGCCGATGCCGTCCCCGCGTCCGCCGGAATCAGCCATACTCTTGCGGCGAGGGTGAGCGTGCAGCCGGAGGTCTCGATTCCCGGACCCGACAAACTTCGCACCCTACGGCAATTCTTGATCTTCGCGTCGATCGGAATCGTCAATACCGCCGTATATATGGTGGTCTACGCCTCGCTCAACCGATGGATCTCGTACCTGATCGCTCACGTCATCGGCTTCGCGGTCAGTACGGTCGGTTCATTCCTCCTGAACACCTACATCACCTGTCGCGCAAAGCCGACCTGGCAGGCCTTCTTCCGCTTCCCGCTCTCGAGCCTCGTCAACATGGTGTTCAGCGGCGTCCTCCTCTTCTTCGGCGTGTACTCCTTCGGGATGGGCAAGAACGTCACAGCCCTGGGCGCAGGGATCCTCGCCACGCCCCTCTCTTTCCTGGTCGCCCGCTGGGCCATCACTTCCGGCACCGCGCACTCCCGCCGGCAGGAGTCCAACCGGGCCCCTGCGCCCGACAAATCCGGCCACCTCCTGGAGCACGACCACGAGAGCTCGTGACCGCGTGACGGCGTGCGGCGCCGAAGGGCGCCCGCCGTCGGCCCGGGAAGAACTGCCGCGCGGGATACTCCGGGCGGCAATCCGCGACGACGCGAAAAGCGGCAGCACCACGATGGGTCAGGCAGTCGCCGATAGCTGTGTTCCATCCACCCAGAATGAAATGAGAGTGCCGGTCCAGTGCCCGAACAGGAATCAGGGGAATTTTCCGTCGCAGAATCGGCGCATTCCGTGCTCTTGCGCAGCAGTATCCATTTGCGATATGGAACCCGATGGTGCCGTGTACGGGGTCGTGCAGCGTCAATCGGTTGCATTCACGGTGGTCCGGTGGCCCGGCGGTCCTGGGAGGGCGGCTACAGGCCGCGCGGCGGAGCCGTCGACGCGCGCAGTACGGGAGCAGCCGGCAGGCGCGAGGTGACCGTGCGTCGGTTGCCGTCGAGCAGCTCGTGGAGGCGGGTGACGGCAAGTGCCCCGGCTTCTCGGAGCGGCACGTCGAGCGCGGTCACCGGGGGCGTGGTGGCGCTGAGCGTACTGAGGTCGTCGGCTGCGGCCAGGCTCACGTCCTCGGGTACGCGTCGTCCGGCCACGCCGAGGCCGTGCAGCAGCCCGAGTGCCAGATAGCTGTTGTAGGCGAGGACGGCTGTGGCGTCGCCGGGCAGCGTGCGTGAGGCCTCGATCCCGGCGTCGAACGTGGGCGGCAGGGGCCCCAGGACGTGGACGCGGGCGCCTGCCGCCGACGCCTGTGCGGTGAGTGCGGTACGTCGCTGTTGGTCTGCCCAGGAGTCCGCGGGGCCGGAGACGTAGGCGATGTCGCGGTGGCCCTGTGCCAGCAGGTGGTCGAGGAGTTCGGTCAGGCCTGTGGCGGTGTCGGCCACCACGGCGGGCAATCGGCCCACCTGGCGGTCGACGAGTACCAGCGGGCGCCGTCGGAACCGCTCCCGCAGTGCGGCGTCCGTGCCGACCGGCGTCACCATGATCAGGCCGTCGGCCTGCTCGGAGAGCCGGTCGGCGAGGGCGGCCTCACGCTGCGCGTGATACTCCGAGACGGCGATCAGCAGATGGCTCTCGGTCTCCTCCGCCGCCTGCTGTGCGCCCATCACCAGCGGCGCGAAGAACGGGTTCGAGAGCGTCGGCACGATCAGGCCGATCAGGCCCGTACGGCCTGTGGTCAGCGCGCGAGCGGCGGCGTTGGGATGGAAACCGAGCCGGTCGGCCGCCTCCCGGACACGAAGCCGTGTGCTCTCGGCGACCAGTTCGGGGCGCTGCAGTGCCCGCGAGGCGGTGGCCTTGGACACCCCCGCCGCGCGCGCCACGTCCAAGAGCGTCGCCAATGCCGTCCCCTGCCTCATGTGCCCGGCAAGGATCGAAGATCCGTCCGAGGCCCGTGTTCACTTTCGCCTGCCGCCGTGCCATGATACCCGCAACCGGTCTCTGCAACCGGTTTCAGAGACCGGTTGCAGAGACCGGGCCAAGCCGGGTTCTCCGCACGCCCGCACTCTGACCGCGCCGACAACCGCGTGCCCGCCCCTCACCCCGTCGAGGTCTCCATGCCCACCACCGCTCCGCCGCCCGGCGAGCAGACCGACGCCACCACCGCGCCGCCCGCCTCGCTCGTCGAGCGGCACTTCGGCGTCCGCGGTCGCGGCAGCAGCCACCGCACGGAACTCGTGGCAGGCGCCTCGATGTTCATGGCCGCCGCCTACGCCGTCGTCGTGGTCCCCGGTCAGCTGGCCTCCGCCGGTGTGCCGCACGGCGCCGCGACGACCGCCGTCATCATCGCCATCGCCCTCGCGACGCTGGCCATGGGCCTCATCGCCAACCTGCCGTTCGTCGTCGCCCCGGGACTCGGCGGCGTTGCCCTGATCGCGTTCACCATCGTCGGACAGGACCACGTCCCCTGGGACACGGCGCTCGGCATGGTGTTCTGGTCCGGCGTCGCCTTCCTGCTCCTTACCCTCTTCGGCATCCGCGACCTCGTCACGCGGCTCATGCCGATGAACCTCAAGTACGCCATCAGTGGCGGCCTGGGCCTCTACATCGCCCTCATCGGATTCCGCGACGCCGACCTCGTCGTGGGCAACGCCGACAAGGCCGCGCTCGCCATCGGTGACCTGTCCAAGCCCACCGCGCTGCTCGCCCTGGCAGGCCTGCTGCTGCTCACGGCCCTCGCCGCACGCAAGGTACCGGGCGCCTTCCTGATCACCATCGCAGCGGTCACCCTCGTCGGCGTGCCGCTGGGCGTGACCGACATCCCCGACAGTCTCTTCGCGGCCCCCGACTCACCCGGCCCGCTCCTCTTCCACATCGACATCCTCGGCGCCCTCAAGCCCGAATACTTCCCCTACATCTTCGCGTTCTTCGTGTCCGAGTTCTTCTCCATGACCGGAACGCTCCTTGCCGTCTCCGGACGCGCCGGTCTCCTGGACAAGGACGGCAACATCCCCGGCTCCCGCCGTCCCTTCCTCGTCGACTCGGTCTCCGTGATGGGCGGTTCGGCCGTGGGCGCGCCCTCGATGACCGCCTACCTGGAGTCGTCGGCCGCCGCCGACGCGGGCGGCAAGACCGGCCTGGCATCGGTATGGGCCGCGTGCGGCTTCGCGCTGCTGCTGCTCGTCACCCCGTTCGCCACCCTGATCCCCTCCGCCGCCACCGCACCCGTGCTGATGTTCATCGGCCTGAACATGCTCGGCGCGCTCAAGAACGTCGACTTCAAGGACCCCACGAACGCCATCCCGGCCGCCCTGACCGTCGCGACCACGCTGTTCTTCGGCAACTTCGGCACCGGCATCGCGACCGGCCTCGCGGCCCACGTCCTGGTGAAGACCGTCAGCGGCCGGATCCGGGAAGTGCCCTGGCCGCTGTGGATCGTCATGATCCCGTTGGGCTACTACTTCTACACACTCGTCCCCTGACCGCCCCACGGCCCGAGACGACAACCACCCTCCGGGGCGGGGCCGCACCCGCCCGCGCGTGACGACACCCTTCCAAGGAGCACGACCACATGAGTGAGCAGCACGACCTCCGGATCAGCGGCGGGCGCGTGATGTCCACCTTCACCGGTGAGGAGTTCGCCGCGGACGTACTGGTGCGGGGCGATCGGATCATCGCGGTGCTCCCGCCCGGCACCCCGGCCACGGCCGACGAGGAGATCGACGCGACCGGCATGCTGATCGTCCCCGGCTTCGTGGACGCCCACATGCACATCGAGAGCGCGTTCCTGACGCCTCAGGAGTTCGCCGCCGTGACGCTGGCCCGCGGCACGACGACCGTCCTCGCCGACCCGCACGAGATCGTCAACGTCGCAGGCCGGGACGCCATGCGCTGGATGATCGACGCGGGCCGCCAGACCGCCCAGACCCAGCTGTGGGGCGTTCCCTCGTGCGTACCCGCGCTGGAGGGTCTGGAGCACGCCGGAGCAGCGCTCTCCGCCGACGACATCGCGGACATGCTGGCCTGGCCGGGTGTCGTCGCGCTGGGCGAGGTCATGGACTACCGCGCCGTCGTCGCCGGCGACCGCCGCATGCACGAGATCACCGCCGTGGCCCGCGCGCACGACGCGATCCTCGACGGCCACTGCCCGAACCTGACCGGCGCGGAGCTGAGCGCGTACCTGGCCACCGGTGTGGACTCCGACCACACCAAGAACCGCACCGAGGTGGTCCTGGAGAAGGCACGCCTGGGCATGACGATGATGCTCCAGGAGAAGTGCCTCACCCCGGACGTGGCCACAGCCCTGCTGTCCTTGCCCCAACTCCCGCCGCTGTGCCTGGTCACGGACGACCTGGCAGCCGACCACATCGTCGAGCGAGGCCACCTGGACCACATCGCGCGGGTCGCGGTGGCCGCCGGGTTCCCGCCCCATGTCGTGCTCAAGGCCCTGACCTGGACGCCGGCCCAGCGTCTGCGGCTCCACGACCGCGGCGTCGTCTCACCGGGCAAGCGGGCCGACCTCGTCCTGCTGCGGGGCGAACTCGCCGCGTTCGAGCCCGCACTGGTGCTGGCGGGTGGCCACATCGTGGGCCGCGACGGCGCACCGGTACAGGAGACACCCGCCTCGGAGACCCTCGCCGTACCCCCCCTGGACAGTCGCGTGGACGTAGAACCCCAGGACGAGGACGGCTTCCGCTGGCGCGTGGACCTGCCGGACGGCACGCACCGCTTCCGGGCGATGAGCGTCAACCCGCGCGACACCTACACCGAAGCGACCGAGGTCGAACTCCCGGTCTCGGGCGGCGAGGTGCACTGGGAGGGACGGACCACACTGGTCCGCGTACGCAACCGCTATGGACGCCCCGGCATGGTCTTCGCCCCGCTGGTGGGCCGGGATCTGAGTGACGGTGCCGTGGCGTCGACATACGCCCACGACAGCCACAACCTCCTGACGATCGGCACCTCACGTGCGGCGATGGCCGCGGCCGCCGCGACCGTCGTCGCGGACGGGGGAGGGGTGGCCGTCGTCCGGGGCGCCGAGGGCGCAACCGTGGCGGCGCGCATGCCGCTGCCCGTGGGCGGCGTACTGTCCGCCCGCCCGGCCCACGACGTCGCCGACCAGGCCGCCGCGGTGCGCACGGCTCTGGAAACCTGGGGCTGGAACCACCTCAACCCGTTCATGAGCGTGTCGACCCTGACCCTCGCCGTCTCACCCGCCCTCAAAATCACCGACCGCTCACTGGTGGACGTGGCACGCCGCGAACCGGTCACTGCAACGATTACGGACTGACCGGAGACGGCCGTGCAAGCCGCCGGAGCAGCCGGACTTGAGGCGGTTGCTTTGCACAGGTCCGGCCGCTTGTTCACGGCGCGCGCCCCGGGTCGGCTCAGGGGCGTGCCGGTGTGCCCGTGTCGTCTTCGCGCAACCGGCCCTTGATGACTTTTCCCCCGGCATTGCGGGGAAGTTCGGGAACCAGCCTCAGATCCTTGGGCATCTTGAAGGAGGCGAGTTTCCCGTCGAGGAAATCGGTCAGCCGGGTCAGTGACAGCTTTCCCTGCGGCGCCAGGGTGACGAAGGCGACCGGCACTTGGCCCCAGCGCTCGTCCGGCCTGCCGATCACCGCGACGTCACGGACCGCGGGGTGTTCGGCGATGACGTTCTCCAGTTCGGCGCAGTAGATGTTCTCGCCACCGCTGATGATCATGTCTTTCGCGCGGTCGACGACCCAGACGAACCCCTCCGAGTCCTGCTTGACCAGATCTCCGGAGTGGAACCACCCGCCGTGGAAGGCAGCCGCGGTCTCCCGAGGCTTGTTCCAATAGCCCTGCGTCACGGTCGGGCCGCGATAGACGATCTCGCCGACTTCGCCGGACGGGACGTCGTTCATGGCGGCGTCGACGATGCGGTACTGGAGGGTCGGGATCGGCCGGCCGACCGATCCGAGCTTGCGCAGGGCGTCGGCGCCGCGCAGGACACAGGTGATCGGTGAGGTCTCGGTCTGGCCGAAGACCGCCACGTTGAGAGCCCGGGGAAAGCTCTCGCCCATGGCGCGCAGGGTCGCGTCGCTGGCGGGGGCGGCTCCCCAGCTGATGACGCGCAGCTTGAGATCGCGCTGGCGGATGTCCGGCTGGGCGCAGATAAGCTCCCACTGCTGCGGCACGTTGAAGACGATCGTGGCGCCCTCGCGTTCGTAGGCATCCAGTACGGCGGCAGGGTCGAAGGCCCCCAGGGGGTGGATCACCACGGTGCTGCCGACCAGGAAGTTCGCGACGATCGAACCCAGGCCTGCGATGTGGAAGAACGGAGCGGTGAGGAAGCCGACGTCGGAGTCGTCGAAGATGTCCATCGCCCGGACGCAGGTGATCGCCTGTATCTGCAGGTTGCGGTGGGAGAGCATCACGCCCTTGGGGCGGCCGGTGGTCCCCGAGGTGTACATGATCAGCGCGGTCGACTCCTCGCTGATGTCGGGCAGTTCCATCGGTTCGTGCGCCGAGAGGAACTCCTCGTAGGCGACGGGCTCTTGGGCTCCGGCCGCGCTTGCTGCGACGTCGTCCTGTTCGCCGATCACGATGACTGTGGCGGTCGACGCGGCGGTCGACGCGGCGGTCGGCACGGCGCGCAGCAGCGGCAGGAGCCGTGCGTCGACGACGATCGCCGCGGGCGTGCAGTCGGTCAGGATGTAGTCGAGTTCAAGGGGCGCCAGCCGGAAGCTTAGGGGCACGGCCATGGCCCCCAGGGTGTTCGCCGCGAACAGGCTTTCCACGAACCAGGGGTGGTTCAGCGTGAGTATGGCCACGCGGTCACCGGCGCCGACCCCGCGGTCGGCGAGGGCGGCGGCCAGTTGGAGCGAGCGGCGCGACAGCTGGGCCCAGGTCGTGGTCTTGCCGAGGTGGCGCAGGGCGGGCTTGTCGGGTCGCATCGCAGCGTGGGTGGCCGCATGGGCCATCCAGTGGTGGCGAAAAGTCCATGCAGGAGCCGAATCAACGGACATGCCACTCCTCGGGTTCCGGATGGGCGGGGGAGGGGTCGGCGGCCATTATGCCCGCGATACGACTGCTCAAGAAGCTTTTTGTTAATGAGGAATCACATCGTGGTGCGGGAGCGTCCACGCCGGGGGCCGGCGGCGCAGTGGCTTCTGGCCGCGGATCGTCTTGTGATTCACTGACGCTCATGGCCCTGTCTTCCCGTTTGTGTGCCCGCCGGTGAGCGCGGATCCGATCGCGGCCGTGCGACCGCGCAACCGCAGGCAGCTCATCGTCGAGGCGGCCGGCCGGGCGTTCAGCGAGCACGGCTATCACGCGGCGTCCATGGAGGAGATCGCCGCCGCGGTGAGTATCAGTGCGGCGGCCCTGTACCGGCATTTCCCCAACAAATACGCCTTGTTCGCCGAGTGCGCCAACGTCATGGTCGACCGGCTCGTCGCCGTGCTCGACGAGGTGGCGCCCGACGCCGGCCCCGCGGAGGTGCTGGGCGCCATGACCCGGATCGCGGTCAACCACCGCGCCTCGGGCGGCCTCTACCGGTGGGAGGCCCGCTACCTCGAGCACGAGGATCGCCGGCTCCTGCGGGGCAAGTTCGCCCGCGTCGTCGCCCGGGTCGCCGAGAGCGTGCAGCGCGACCGCCCCTCGCCCCGGGCGGAGTTGCGCGCCGCGGCGTCCCTGGGTGCGATCGGGTCCATCACGACCCATCACGTCTCCATCGCCCAGCGCCGGGCCGAGGAAGTGCTGCTGGCCTCCGCCCAGCGCACGGCCGCGACTGATTTGGCGACGGCGGGCGGCCGGGCGCGCCTGGTCGAACTGCCCGCCCAGGCGGTGCCGCGCACCCGGCGTGCGGCGATCCTCGCCGCCGCCATCCCGCTGTTCGCGCGTGACGGGTTCGCCAAGGTGACCAACGGTCGGATCGCCGAGGCGGTGGGCCTGGTCCCCTCCGCCATCTACCGCCACTACCCCAACAAGGTGGACATCCTGGCGGCTGCCTGCCTGCAGGCGGCCGGACTGCTGGCCCAGGCAGTCGACCGCACCCTCGAGGGGGTGAGCGACTCGCAGGACGCCGTGGTCGCACTGGCGGCGACCTATGTGGCCTACAGCTTCGAGCACACCGCGCTCACATGCGTCGCCGAGGCCGAAGTCATTGGTCTTCCGGTCGATCTGCAGCAGCCCCTGATCCGCGCACAGCGGGACCACATCGCCGTATGGGAGCAGCAACTGCGAGCGGTGCGCCCCGAGTTGGACCCGCGACAGGCGCGCGTTCTGGTGCATGCGGGGTTCGGCGTCGTGGTCGAGGCCGGCCGCCGACTGCGCTGGCAGGACACCCCCGAACACCGCAGCGCCGTCACCGCTCTGGTGGTGGCCGCCCTGGGGGTGGGCTGACCGCGCTCTGCGCGGCATCACCGCAGAAACCGAGGGGGCGGATGCTGCGGCCGGTTCCGGGGCGGGCGAGCAACGCCCTGGGCCGGAACGGGTGGCGCAGGACCCCGCGATCCGTTCTGGGCGGTCGCGGGGCGTGACGCGTGGGTGACCGTCGGTTCAGGCGCCGGGCCGGTTCGCGGTGGGCAGGGTGATCGGGGTCTGCGTCGGTGAGGTGCCGTTGTTGAGGAACAGCATGGCGATCCCGCGCACGACCTGGTCGAACAGGTAGAGGCCGTCCGGCACGATGGGGGACAGCCCTTCACGGAACCTGACGTACGTCGGCCAGGCGGCCTTGATCAGGGCCCGCGACACCCAGTCGTGGGGCAGGTCGAGCCAGTCGGCGTACGTGTCGCTGATCAGATAGCGGACCATCTCGCTGACGAATCCGGTGGTCAGGCCCAGGGTGGGGTCCTCGACGTATCCGAGCAGCGTCTTGGCCAGACTGATGCCCTCAGGTGTGGGGGCGACCTTGGGCCACAGTATCTGGTCTGCCTGCGCCTGCGCGTCCGCCCAGGTGGCGGGGATGAACTGGCGCTGCACACCGAGCAGATGAAGGGCGACTTGCCAGGCGTGCAGGTCGGCTGCCTGCTCGCGGGCGGACAGTTTGATGCCCCACTTCTTCAGGTGGTTCTGCGCGACGGTGGCCACGGAATGGAAGGTGACCAGGATGTCGCCGTTGCTGATCGGCTTCGGCTGGTCCGCGCTCTCCATGAAGCGCTTCGAGGTCAGCAGCAGGCTGCGGACCGTCGAGTGCACCAGACGCGTCTTGTTGGCCGAGACCAGGAAATGTCCCGTCGGCTGCCAGGCGGTCGGGCTGTGCAGGTCGTAGCCGAAGGTGAAGGTCTTGGCCGCGCGGTCCTTCATGTCGGCGCCGCCGACGGACCAGTAGACCGCCCTTGCTTCCCGAGGGATCACGGTGCTCAGAATCCCGCTGCCGAGGCTCTCGGACACGAACAGGTAGCTGTTGAGGCGCTTGTAGAGCTTCTCGGACGCGGTCAGCAGCGCGGGGTCGGCCCATGAGGGCAGCCGGTTGACCTGTCGCAGGTAGTCGGTCAGATAGCCCGGCATGCCGGAGGGCAGGGGGTCGCTGTTGTCGACCCACGCTTCCCAGGCCTTGTTGACGGCCGGGATCGAGCCGTCGGCGAGGAGCCGGGCCGCCACGTCGTCCGCGTCCGGGTCCCAGACCGAGAACGGGTCGGTGACCGAGTCGGTTCCGGCGATCGAGCCCTTGGACGACCAGGACCATGCGCCGGGCGCACTCGTCACGCTCGCGAGTCCCAGCACGGCGCCGATCGACAGAGCGCGCCTTCTGGTGAGATTTTCCATTTACTTGTCTGCCTTCCGTGTGTGCGCTAAGGCGTCCTGATTGCTGGCCTGAGATGCAGGCTCCGGATCGGTCATGAGGTTGTTCCATGCTGTGATTTTTGATTAACATAATGATGCGTCAGGTCATCGGCAAGACCTCTGCACGGTCCGGAAACCGCTGCCGTCGCCCCTGCACCACGCGGCAACGGCGTGACCTGGCTCAAGCGCCGCCGCATCCGACCCGCATCCGTCCGGCACCCCGAGGAGCCCCATGAACACGGAGCAGGACCAGACCGAAGCGCCGCCGCCCCCGCCTCCTGCGCCGCCGACGTCACCGTCCGCGGCCGACTCACGACCCGCCTGGGTCTCCGGCGAACTGCTCGAGCAGTGGTGCGCGTGGGTACACCGCGACCAGACCCGCCAGGAGCCGCACGCACCCGGGCAGGTGACCGCGCTCGCGCCGTGGGACCTGACGCCCACCGCGCCCGTCCCCGTCTGCACTCCTCAGGACGTCGAATCCGCGGCCTGCGCGGCCCGGGCCGCGCAGCGCGAGTGGGCGCGCACCCCGCCGGCACACCGGGCAAAGACCGTGCTCGCCTTTCACGACCTGCTCCTTGAGCGGCAGGACCAGGTGCTCGACCTCATCCAGTGGGAGACGGGCAAGGCCCGCTACCACGCCTGGCAGGAGGTGGCGCAGGTGGCAGCCATCGCGAGGCACTACGCCCGCCGCGCCGCCCGCTATCTGGCTCCGCGTCGCGTACGCGGCATGGTCCCCGGCCTGACCAAGGTCAACGAGCTGAGAGTGCCCAAGGGCCTGGTCGGCATCATCTCGCCGTGGAACTACCCCCTGTACCTGGGGGTCGGCGACGTCCTCCCGGCACTCCTGGCCGGCAACGCCGTCGTCTCCAAGGCCGATTCCCAGACCGCACTGACCCTGCTGTGGACACGGGCGCTGCTGCACGAGGCGGGCCTGCCCGCCGACCTGTGGCAGATCGTCGTCGGTGACGGGCCCGTCGTGGGCGCCGCCGTGACCGACGCCGTCGACTTCGTCTCCTTCACCGGCTCGACCGCCACCGGACGCACTGTCGCCCAGCGCGCCGCGCGACGGCTGGTGGGAGCCTCGCTCGAACTCGGCGGCAAGAACCCGCTGATCGTGCGCGAAGACGCAGACATCTCCGCCGCGGCGGCCGGCACGGTCACGGCCGCCTTCGCCAACACCGGGCAGATGTGCATCCACATCGAACGCGTCTACGTGCACGAGAAGGTCTACGACGCCTTCCGTGAACAACTCGTCCGGGGCGCGCGGGCGCTGCGCCTGGGACGGTCCTACGACTACGCGGCCGACCTCGGGCCGCTCGTCTCACCGGCGCAGCTCGCCGCGGTCCGCGCCCACGTCGACGACGCCCTGGCCAAGGGGGCCAAGGCGCTTGCCGGGGGCAGGGCCAGGCCCGACATCGGCCCCCTGTTCTACGAACCCACCATCCTCGAAGGCGTCACCGCCGAGATGCACGCCTGCCGGAGCGAAACCTTCGGCCCGGTCCTCGCGCTGTATCCCTATGCCACCGACGACGAGGCGCTGAGACTGGCCAACCAGGGAACCTACGGCCTGTCGGCCTCCATCTGGTCCAAAGACACCCGCGAGGCCGCCCTCATGGCCGCGCTCATCCGCTGCGGATCGGTCAGCATCAACGACGGTGCCGCCGCCGCAGCCGGCAGCATCGAAGCCGGCATGGGCGGCACGGGCGACAGCGGCCTTGGCCGCCGCCACGGAGCCGAGGGCATCCGCAAGTACACCGAGAGCCGGACCGTCGCCGTGCAGCGCCTCATGCCACTGGGCCCGACACCGAAACAATCGGTCGAAAGCTTCGTCCGCCGCACCAACAGCCAACTGGCCCTGCTGCGTCGGCTGCGTGTCCGGTGACCAACAACATGATCTCTGTACGCGAGCGGTGGCGGGCCCTGCGGACAGCGGCAGGCCCGGTCGACCCGGACGAACTCGACGCCCTGTGGACCGACCTCGAAGTCGTCGACGCCTCTTCAATTCTGGGCTCCTGGAAGGGCTTCGCGTTCTCCACCGGACATCCCATCGAGCAGGTGCTGACCCGAAGCCGCTGGCACGGCAAACGGTTCATCGCCCTGGACGACGCCAAACCGCTGATCTGCCGGGCCCAGGACGGCGGCCTCTACTCCGACACCACCGCGGGCCGAGGCGAGGCCAGCCTCTGGAACATCGAATTCCGAGGCGAAGTGACCGCCACGATGGTCTACGACGGCATGGCGGTGTTCGACCACTTCAAGCGGGTGGACGACACCACCCTCCTGGGCGTGATGAACGGCAAGGCCAGCGCCGTCTCCACCAGCGGGCACCCCTTCTACTTCGGGTTGGAGCGCGAGTGAGAATCACCGCGCTGCTCTCGCGCGGCTCCGCGGCCGGCGAACTCGTCGACGCCGAGCTGGACGACCCTCGCCCCGACGAGGTCATCGTCCGGATCGAAGCCGTCGGGGTGTGCCACACCGACCTGCTCACCCACAGAAGGCTCGGCGAGCAGCCCGCTGTCCTCGGCCACGAAGGCTGCGGCACCGTCGAACGCCTGGGCCCGGCCGCCGACGGGCTCACCCTCGGGGACCGGGTCGTGATCTCCTTCGCCTCATGCGGAGGATGCGCCCAGTGCCGGGCGGGCCTGCCCGGGTACTGCGCCTGGGCCGCCGCGCTCAACGGTTCAGGACGGCGGCTCGACGGATCGCCGACCCTCCGCGTGGGTGACGAGCCGGTCTTCGGGGCCTTCTTCGGCCAGTCGTCCTTCGCCACGGCCGCGCTGGCCGACGTCCGCTCCTGCATCCCCGTCGGCGACGTACCACCGGAGGCCGCCGCACCCCTGGGATGCGGGTTCCTGACGGGCGCGGGCGCGGTGCTCAACGTCCTTCGCCCACGGCCCGGCGACCGCCTGCTGGTCATCGGCGCGGGTGGCGTGGGCGCCGTCGCCGCACTGACAGCCCTCTCCGAAGGCGTCGAAGTCGTCGTGGCGGAGCCCGTCGCGGCACGCCGCACCCTGCCCGCCCAGTACGGCGC
This sequence comes from Streptomyces sp. NPDC031274, assembly GCF_055570235.1. NCBI lineage: Bacteria > Bacillati > Actinomycetota > Actinomycetes > Kitasatosporales > Streptomycetaceae > Streptomyces > Streptomyces sp. NPDC031274. The sequence continues at coordinate 177,498 of NZ_JBVIHP010000017.1, forward strand.
CACGACCGTCACCTCACTGAACGAACCGATCCCGACGGTGACCCACGCACTGGACACCACAGGCCGCGCCGAGTCGATCACCCGCGCGCTCACCCTGCTCCAGCCGGGCGGCGTCCTGGCGCTGGTCGGCCTCGGACCTGCCGAAGTCGCTCTGGACGTACGCTCCTTGATGCTGCGCGGGCTGCAGGTGCGAGGCTGCGTCGAGGGCGATGCCAAACCCTCGGCCCTCATCCCGGAACTGATCCAGCGCTTCCGCCGCGGACTCCTGCCCCTCGACCGCCTGGTGACCACCTACGCCCTGGCCGACTTCGACCGGGCGGTGGCCGACCAGCAGGCCGGTCGGACGCTGAAGCCGGTCCTCCTGCCCGGCACCTGACCGCGCCCACCCTCCTCCTTCTCCGATCATGATCTTGAACAGGAGTCCTGATGGCCGATGTGATCTCCGCCGAGCGGTCGCTGTACGAGGACGAGCACGAGCTCCTGCGGAAGACGGCCCGCGCCTTCGCCGACAAGCACGCCGAACCGCACGCCGAGCAATGGCGGGCCGAGGGCAAGGTCGACCGCGAACTCTTCCGCGAAGCCGCCCGAGCGGGAATCCTCGGCTTCAACATCCCCGGGGAATACGGCGGCGCCGGGGCCCGCGACTACCGCTTCAACGCGGTGATCGGCGAAGAGTTCTCCCGCCACCCCGCATCGGACGGGCTCGCCTCGCTGACGCTGTCCAACGACATCGTCGTCCCCTACTTCACCGACCTGACCGACGACGACCAGAAGGACCGCTGGCTGCCGGGCATCGCCGCCGGAGAGCTCGTCGTCGCCGTCGCGATGACAGAACCCGCGACCGGCAGCGACCTGGCCGGCATCGCCACCACCGCCGTCCGCGACGGCCAGGACTACGTGGTCAACGGCAGCAAGGTCTTCATCTCCAACGGCCAGAACGCCGACCTCGTCGTCACCGCCGTACGCACCGGACCCGACCGCCACGGCGGGATCAGCCTGCTGGTCATCGAGGCGGACCGGCCCGGCTTCTCCCGCGGGCGCAACCTGGACAAGGTCGGCCTGCACGCCCAGGACACCAGCGAGCTGTTCTTCCAGGACGTCCGGGTACCGGCGGCCAATCTGCTGGGCCAGGAGGGCACGGGCTTCAAGGCCCTGATGCGCAACCTGCCCCAGGAACGGATCTCGATAGCCGCCAACGCGGTGGCGTCCATCGAAGGCGTACTTGAACGCACCCTGGAATATGTCAGGGAACGCAAGGCGTTCGGCCGCCCGATCGGCTCCTTCCAGAACACCCGCTTCGAACTGGCCGACATGGTGACCACCGCCCGCGTCGGGCGCGCCTACCTGGACGACCTGCTCGCCCGCCACTCGCGCGGCGAACTGAGCGCGGTGGATGCCGCATCGGCGAAGTTCTGGGCCACCGAACGGTACGTCGACATCGTCGGCCGCTGCCTTCAACTGCACGGCGCCTACGGCTACATGCTCGAATACCGCATCGCCCACGACTACCTGGACTCGCGCATCACCACCATCTACGGCGGCACCACCGAGATCATGAAGGAGATCGTGGGCCGGGACCTGGGCCTGTAGAGCTCCGCGGGCCACGTGTTGCTGTCGCGCTGCCGCGTTGGGCTCGGCGAGGAGCATCTCGTGCAGCCACCGCCACACACGGGGCCGCGTTCCCGTCCCGCCGGCGCCTAGGAGGACGGACCGCCACCAGCGCACCCGGCCTGGTCAGGTCAGGCCAGGCCAGCGGCGATACGGCGTGTACTCCTCCTGTCGTAACCGCCGCTGCTACCTGACTTTCGCCGCGATCCGCCGCTGGCTGCGCTCCTGCGTGCCGGGCGCCCCTTACTCGTCGGGACGGCCGTGATGTCCGAGCAGGCCAAGTGCCATCAGCACAGTGACACAGAGCGTCATCCAGCCGATGAACGCGCCGCCGCCGTACAGCACCGCACCAGGCGCCGGTGCCCCGGCCTCATGCGAAAGCACCCCTGCCACCACCGCTACCAGCAGCGACGATACGAAGGACAAGAGTGCGAGAAGTACCTGAACGGGGAAAGTCAGCCTCACCAGTCGATCCCTTCACCAGGGTGATCGACCAGTCGGCGGGCAGCCTCAGCTCGACCACCGCTTGCGGATGGCCTGCTGAGGCTCTGCGACGATTAGAGACTCATCGTGCTCATTGCCTTTCGAGACGGAAGCACTGTCCCCCATCGGACACGTCGCCAGCGCTTGTGGCTCTCGAATGAGCAATGCGAAGCCTAGTGGCGGGCGTTGAAGATCGCCAGTATGCGCTGCTGGCACGGCCCGCCACGGACAAGCTCGATCCCTGCCCCCCCCGCGGCGGTGGCCTTGCCGTGCTGCACGCCTATGGCTGTATTACTGACGGGTCAGTACGGTGCTTCCCAACCCCCCTAGCCCACAGGAGAGTTGGGAGAGCTGCATGATGCCAGCCTCACGCAGACGATCAATGGCCGCGGGTACGGTGCTCGCGGTGACGGTGCTCGGGCTCCCCGGGTCCGCCGCAGCGCAGGGCGAGAACGCCCCGAACGCCACCCGCTCGACCCCCTCCGCGGTGCAGGCCGCCGGGAAATCCCTCGTCGCCGCGCAGCACGGCAAGGGCAAGCACCACGGTCAAGACGGCCAGCATCGCCGCAAGCACCCGGGAAAGAAGAAGACCCCCGGCGCGCTCCTCAGCTCGAAGCCGTCCTCATTCCAGTACACGCCAGGCGTTCCGACCCCCACCAAGGCCTGGAAGATCACCTACCGCTCGACCTCCGCAGACGGACGGCCCAACACGGTCTCCGGCACCGTGATCGTCCCCGACGACGGCAAGACCACCCCGCGCCCGCTGATCACGTACGCCGTCGGCACGGTCGGTCTCGGCGACAAGTGTGCGCCGTCCGCCGGATTCCCGGGCGGCACGACAGCCGAGGCCCCGCTCGTCAACGCCGCGCTGGTACGAGGCTACGCCGTCGTCGTCACCGACTACGAGGGCCTCGGTACCCCCGGCGATCACACCTACATGGTCGCGAAAGCGCAGGGCAGCGCCGTGCTCGACGCGGCACGTGCCGCCCAACGGCACTCCGGGGCGGCGAAGTACGGGGTGGGCGCGAAGGCGCCCGTCGGCATCATGGGCTACTCGCAGGGCGGCGCCGCGAGCGCGAAGGCCGCGGAAATGGCGGCGACCTACGCTCCCGAGTTGAAGGTCAAGGGAACGGCGAGCGGCGGCGTTCCCGCCGATCTCACCAAGGTCGCCGAGTCGCTGGAGGGCGGGGACAGTGCCGGATACCTGTTGATGTCCGCCGTCGGCCAGAACGCCGCCCACCCGCGCCTGGCCCTCGGCAAGTACCTCAACGCCGAAGGCCGCAAGCTTGCCCAAGTAGTGCGGAGCGAATGCGTCGGTACGGTCCTGGAGGCCGGACGCGGCAAGGCGATCGAGGACGTCACGACGTCCAACCCGCTGGAGCGGCCGGACTGGCGGCGGGTCATCGCCAAGCAGTTCATCGGCTCCCAGCGCCCGTCGGCGCCCACGTTCGTGTACCACGGGGATGCGGACGAGACGATTCCCTACGCGGTGGGCCAGAAGCTGCGGGCCGACTGGTGCGCGAAGGGCAACGCCGTGCAGTGGACCTCCTTCGCCGGGCAATCCCACGTGGGAACGGCCATCCAGGGCAACGGCCCGGCACTTGAGTGGCTCGGCCGACGCTTCGCCGGCGAACCCGCATCCGGCAACTGCGGTACCTGAGCCGCACGGGCTCCTGATCGCCTGTCCGGCGCCTTCCACGGACTGCCGCCGAACGGACGCGGGGTCAGGTCGCCATCGAACGTAGGCACACCTCACAAGCGCCACCGGAGCACACTCGCCCCGTGATGTCCCCGCCGGTGACGGGGGCATCACGGGGCTTCGGACTTCACAGACCAGCCGACCCCACCAGGCGCGGAGCGCCGCGTCCTTCCGGCGGAGTCACGGTCACCGCCGTGCCCGACGAATCGCGCGTCACCTGGTAGGCGGCGGCAGGCCGGCCGGTGTGGTCGGGGACGGTGACCGTCACCTGCTCTGCGTCGGGGGTGACGAGCAGGGCGAGGCCGTCGAGCCAGTCCCCGTCGGGTCGTTGGGTGTCGGAGCCCAGCGGCAGGACCGCTCCCGGGCGGACGTACAGGGGCAGGCTGTCGAAGCCGTGCCGCTCGCGGCGCCAGACCGGGCCCTGGACGTGTTCGCCGGTCAGGAGGTGGGTCCAGGTCCCCTGGGGCAGGTAGTACTCGACGTCGCCGTCGGCCGAGAAGACCGGGGCGACGAGCAGGTCGGGGCCGAGCATGTACTGCCGGTCCAGGCCGCGGGCGGTGGGGTCCTCGGGGAACTCGAGGAGCATGGGCCTCATCAGCGGCACGCCGGTGAGGTGTGCTTCGGCCGCGGCGCCGTACAGGTAGGGCATGAGCCGGTGTTTGAGCCGTGTGAACTGCCGTGTCACCTCGACGGCTTCGTCGCCGAACTCCCACGGCACCCGGTAGGAGCTGGAGCCGTGCAGGCGGCTGTGGGAGGAGAGCAGGCCGAAGGCGAGCCAGCGTTTGAAGACCGCCGGGTCCGGAGTGCCCTCGAAGCCGCCGATGTCGTGCGACCAGAAGCCGAAGCCCGACAGCGACAGTGACAGACCACCGCGCAGCGACTCCGCCATCGCACCGAACGAGGACCAGCAGTCGCCGCCCCAGTGCACCGGATACTGCTGGCCGCCCGCCGTCGCCGAACGCGCGAACAGGACGGCCTCGCCCGTGCCGCGTTCCTTTTCCAGGAGCTCGAAGACGGTGCGGTTGTACAGGTGCGTGTAGTAGTTGTGCATACGCTCCGGGTCGGAGTCGTCGTGCCAGAGCACGTCGGTGGGGATGCGCTCGCCGAAGTCGGTCTTGAAGCAGTCGACGCCCTGGTCGAGCAGCACCTTCAGCTTCCCCTGGAACCAGGCGCAGGCCTCGGGGTTCGTGAAGTCGACGAGCGCCATGCCCGCCTGCCAGAGGTCCCACTGCCAGATGTCGCCGTTGGTCCGCTTCACCAGATGTCCCGCTGCGGCGGCCTCGTCGAACAGGGCGGACTTCTGCGCGATGTACGGGTTGATCCATACGGAGATCTTCAGTCCCCGTCCCTTCAGCCGGGCCAGCATGCCCTCGGGGTCGGGGAAGACATCCGGATCCCACTGGAAGTCCGACCACTGGTACTCGCGCATCCAGAAGCAGTCGAAGTGGAAGACGCTCAGCGGGATGTCGCGCTCGGCCATGCCGTCGACGAAGGACGTCACCGTCTCCTCGTCGTACTGCGTGGTGAAAGAGGTGGTGAGCCACAGTCCGAACGACCACGCCGGCGGCAGTGCGGGGCGGCCGGTGAGCGCGGTGTAGCGGCGCAGGACGTCTTTGGGTGTGGGGCCCGCGACGATGAAGTACTCCAGCGTCTGGTCCTGGACGCTGAACTGCATCTGGCCGACCGACTCCGAGCCGATCTCGTAGCTCACCTTGCCGGGGTGGTTGACGAACACGCCGTATGCGCCGGAGGGGGAGAGGTGCAGGCTGAACGGGACGTTCTTGTAGGCCTGTTCGCTGTTCGTGCCGCCGTCGGCCTGCCACATGTCCACGACCTGGCCGTTCTTGACGAACGGCGTGAAGCGTTCGCCCAGACCGTAGACCTGTTCGCCGACGCCGAGCGCCAGCCGCCCGGCCATGTGATGCGCGCCGTCGCCAGTGGTGAAGAAGGCTGTGCCCTTGCGGCCTGCCGATGTCACCTCCCGGCCGTCCGCGTCATGGAACGACAGCGCCCAGGGTGCGGCCTGGTCCAGGCGTGCGGTGAGGGGGCCGCTGGTCAGCTCGGTGATGTCGCCGTCGCGGCGCACTTGGCCGACCCCGGTGTCGGCGCCCGGCAGGCCGAAGTCCGGGCCGAGGCGGCGTTTGCCCGCCAGGTGTGTGGTGCGCACGCCGATGACGCCCTCGGCGGGGGAGAAGCAGTCGACGGTCAGCAGAGGGGAGTTGAGGGTGTCGCCGCGCCGCTCGACGCGCTTGATCGCGGCGTGGGCGGTGAAGCGGTCGGCGTCGGCCCGGACACTGCGGACCTCGGTCGCGTACGAGGCCTCGACCCCGTCGCGCATGAGCCAGAAGCCGTCGGTGAACTTCATGATCTTCCTCAGGGTGGTGCGGGGTGGCAGTTCGGGTCGCAGGAACCGTCGGAGGCAGGGGGCGGCCGACGCCAGGTCCCTGGTCGAGGGGGACGGGGCGGGGTGTGGTCGTGGAGCGGACCGCGGCGAACTCTCTGCCGATGACGACGCTGGTCGGCGGCGTGGAGCCCCTCAACTGGCGTGTGATCTTGAAGGTGAAGTAGCTGCCCTCGCCATTTGATCGTACAGAAAACAAAACGGCAAGGGCCTCTCTTCGATGTGATCGCGGAAGCGCTTCGACTCCTGATAGCGCCAGGTGATGAAGGCTTCTTCGGGACACGAAAGTTGGCTCCGAGGTCTAGCGTCGAAGCGCTTGGTGGCGTATTAGTCATGTCAGAAAACAAACCCGCAGCAAAGGGCCGCACCATGTCCGACCGCTTCACCCCCACCCCCGAAGGCACCTTCACGTTCGGTCTGTGGACCGTCGGTTGGCGGGACAACGACCTTCTCGGCGACACCACCCACCCAGCGCTGAACCTCGTCGAACCCGTACTCCGGCGCGCACCTACGGTGTCGACGGCGTGATGGAGTCCGCGAAGAACCGCATGCGCAACTACCCCATCCACAAGGGGCGATCGGCCGCGTTCCGGCCCGACGCCCAGGTGTGGCAGGCGCCGTACGACTCCCGCCCTGATCAGCTTGTACAGCCCACCGCCGCTGAGGGCCTGGCCGAACTCCCGGCCGACCAGGGCGCGTACGAGAACCACGACGTGAACGCCGCCGCCCAGCGCTCCATGGCCGTCGAGCACCTCGACCGGCTCGCCATGGAGCAGCTGATCGGCGTGCGCTGATCCGTGCACCCCGCGATCGAGCCCGTACGGCACAGGCCGGAGCCGTACCGGGACCTGCGAACACCCCCGGCGGGACACGGGCGTCCCGCCGGGCCGGCCACCCCTCCCAGGCAAGGGCAACCACCGTGACAGCAGCACACATACCGCAGCGCGCGCGTGTCAGGCGCCGCCGTGCCGGTCGGCGGGCGACGGTCCCGCTCACCGTTGTCTCCGCGCTCGTGGCCACCGCGGCGCTCGCCGGCTGCGGCCAGCAACGCGACGACGACGTCTACACCGTCCTCAACTCGTCGACCGACGACTCGTATCACGGCTGGGACGCCGCCACCCTGTCCCGCTGCAGCAAGCGGCTCGGCATCACCATCGAGCAGCAGAGCGTGCCGGCCGCCCAGGTCATGACGAAGTCGCTGCGCATGGCGTCCTCGAAGTCGCTGCCGGACGTCATCCAGTTCGACGCCTCCGAAATGCCGACGTTCGCCGAGGCCGGCGGCCTGATCGACCTGCGCACGCTGGGCCTGTCCACCCGCGACATACCGCGGGGCATCGTCGACTTCGGCTCCTACAAGGGCACCTACTACGGGGCCGCGCGCACGGTGAACACCCTCGCCCTGTTCTACAACAAGGACACCTTGAAGAAGGCGGGTCTCGAAGTGCCCACCACCTGGGACGAGATGCGGCAGACCGCCAAGAAGCTCACCCGGAACAGGCAGTACGGGATCGCCCTGAGCGCGGGCGGCGCGGAGGACGGCGTCTTCCAGTTCACACCGTTCATGTGGTCCAACGGCGGTGACGAGTCGCACCTCGCGAGCAAGCAGGTCGCCCAGGCGCTCGACTACTGGAAGGGCCTCATCAAGGACGGCTCGCTGTCCAAGTCGACCGTCAACTGGACCCAGGCCGACGTCAACGACCAGTTCATGGCGGGCAACGCCGCAATGATGATCAACGGTCCGTGGCAGGTCGAGACCCTCAACACCAAGAAGAAACTGGACTGGGGCATCGCCCGGATCCCCGTGCCGAAAGCGGGTGACGACTCCGTCGGCCCGCTCGGCGGCGCCGTCCTTACCGTGCCAAGGACCGGCGACACCGCGCGCGAGAAGACCGCCGCGAAGATCATCGACTGCATGGCCGGCGAGAAGGAACAGATCACCTACGCGCGCAACAGCTGGATGGTCCCGGCCAACGAGAAGGCCGCCGCCCTCTGGCGCGAGGAAGTGCCCGAACTCGACGCCCTCGCCGACCAGGTGGCCACCGCGCGCTCGCGCACGGCCAAGGTCGGCGCGCGGTGGTCGTCCGTGTCGCTCGCCCTGCAGAGCGCCTTCCAGTCCGCCCTCACCGGGCAGTCCAGCGAGGCCGCGCTGAAGCGCGCCCAGCAGCGCGCCACGAGCGGGAAGTGACGTGACGAACATGTCGGCCACCACAGCCTCCGCGACCGCGCCCGCCGCCGATCACCCGATGACCACCACCAAGAAGCCCGACCCGGCACGCGCCCGGCGCCGCCGCAGGCTCTCCCAATGGGGTTTCATCGCGCCCGCGGTCCTCTTCATGCTGCTCTTCTTCGGCTACCCGCTCGTGCGCAACATCCTGATGAGCTTCCAGGACTACTCGCCCTCCACCTTCTTCGACGGCAAGGCCCCCTTCAACGGCACCGACAACTGGAGCAAGGTCTTCAAGGACGACCTGTTCGGCAAGGCGCTGTGGCACACCGTCGTCTTCACCATCGGTTCCCTGATCGGCCAGTTCGGCATCGGCCTCGCGCTCGCCGTGTTCTTCACCAGGAGATTCCCGCTCAACGGGGTGCTGCGCTCCCTGATCCTGCTGCCCTGGCTCGTCCCGATGGTCGTCTCCGGCATCGTCTGGCGCCGCATCCTGGACCAGGACACCGGCGTCCTGAACTCCTTCCTCGACACCTTCGGCCTGGGCGGCGCCACCCCCTGGCTGACCAGCCCCGGCATGGCCCTGTTCTCCGTCATCCTGGTGAACATCTGGATCGGCATCCCCTTCAACATGGTGATCCTGTACGGAGGCCTCCAGGAGGTGCCCAAGGAGCTGCACGAGGCCGCGTCCCTGGACGGCGCCTCCGCCTGGCGCACGTTCCGCTCGGTCACGCTGCCCCTGCTGAAGCCGGTCATCACCGTCGTGCTGGTTCTCGGCTTCATGTCGACGGTCAAGATCCTCGACCTGATCCTCGCCCTGACCGACGGTGGCCCCGCCGACTCCACCCAGACCCTGGGCACCCTCACCTACCAGAACTCCTTCGTGCAGCTGGACTTCGGCGCGGGTGCCGTCGTCGGCAACGTCCTGATTCTGATCTCCGCCGTCTTCGCGGTGTTCTACCTGCGCGCCAACCGCTCCGAGGGGAAGTGACCGGCATGGCGACCACCACCGCCGCCCAGACACCCGCCACCCAGACACCTGCCGCCCAGGGGCCCGCCGCCAGGGCGAAGCGCCGCTGGGGTGCCACCGCTGTCGGCGTACTCATCCTGTGCGTGATGCTCTTCCCGCTCTACTGGATGCTCAACACGGCCCTCCAGCCCGCGTCCGGCCTCCTTGAGGTCTCGCCCGTCCCGCACGGGGTGGACCTGTCCGGGTTCACCTCCGCGATCCGCGAGCAGGGCGGCCACCTGCTGACCTCGCTCGCGGTCGCCTTCGGCGCCGTCACCATCTGCCTGGCGATCGCCGCCCCCGCCGCCTACGGGCTCGCCCAGTTCCGGCTGCGCGGCACCCGCACCATCGTCTTCGGCACGCTCATCACCCAGATGGTGCCGGGCATCGTCATCGCCAACGCGCTCTACAGCGCGTACGTCGATCTCGGCCTGGTCAACTCCTACTTCGGCCTCATGCTCGCCGACGCCTCGCTCGGTATCCCCTTCGCCATCGTCCTGATGCGCTCCTTCATGGTGGCCATCCCCCAGGAGGTCATCGAGGCCGCCGAGGTCGACGGCGCGGGACGGCTGCGTACCTTCGTGCAGGTCGTGCTCCCGATGAGCCGCAACTCCCTGATCACCGCGGGTCTGTTCTCCTTCCTGTACGCGTGGAGCGACTTCATGTTCGCGCTCACGCTCAACACCACCGACGACGTCAAGCCGGTCACCCTCGGCATCTACCAGTACATCGGCGCGCACGTCGGCGACTGGGGCTCGGTCATGGCCGCATCCGTGCTGTCGGCGATCCCGGCAGCGGTGCTGCTCGTCCTCGCCCAGAAGTACATCGCCGCCGGTATCACCGGCGGATCCGTCAAGTAAGGCGATTTCCGTCAAGTAAGGCCATTCATGAGCGACTTGCCCCTCTTCCCCTCCGACTTCGTCTTCGGCGCGGCCACCGCCTCGTACCAGATCGAGGGCGCCGTGCACGAGGACGGCCGCGGCCCCTCCATCTGGGACACCTACTGCCACACCCCGGGCCGTGTCGACGGCGGCGACACCGGCGACGTGGCCTGCGACCACTACCACCGCTACCCCGAGGACGTGGCCCTGCTGCGCGACCTGGGAGTCGACTCGTACCGCTTCTCCATCGCCTGGCCCCGCATCCAGCCCACCGGGTCCGGCCCCGCCAACGCCAAGGGCCTGGACTTCTACTCCCGGCTCGTCGACGAACTCCTGGCAGCCGGCATCGAACCGGCCGCCACCCTCTACCACTGGGACCTGCCGCAGGCCCTGGAGGACCGAGGCGGCTGGCGCGTGCGCGAGACCGCCGAACGCTTCGGCGAGTACACGCAGATCGTCGCCGAGCACCTCGCCGACCGCGTACCTCGCTGGATCACCCTCAACGAGCCGTGGTGCAGCGCGTTCCTCGGCTACTCCGTCGGCCGCCACGCACCCGGCGCCCAGGAGGGCACCGGCGCCCTGGCCGCCGCGCATCACCTGCTCGTCGGCCACGGCCTGGCGATGAAAGCGCTGCGCGCGGCCGGCGTCCGGGAGGCGGGCATCACCCTCAACCTCGACCGGAACGTGCCCGCGAGCGAGGCGCCCGCCGACCTGTCGGCCGCCCTGCGCGCCGATACCCAGCACAATCTGGTGTGGACGGAGCCGATCCTCGCCGGCCGCTATCCGGCGACCGAGCAGGACACCTGGGGCGAGCTGATCACCCGCCAGGACTTCCGCCGCGAGGGGGACCTCGATCTGATCGCCCAGCCGCTGGACTTCCTGGGCATCAACTACTACCGGCCGATCGTGGTCGCCGACGCCCCCTACCGCGAGCCCGACCCCTCCCACCGCGTCGCCACGGACAACCGCTACCGGGAGATGCCCTACCCGAACGTGCGGCACACGGCCATGAACTGGCCCGTGGTGCCCGAGTCCTTCACCGACCTGCTGACCGCCCTGAAGGACACCTACGGCCAGGCCCTCCCGCCGGTCCACATCACCGAGAACGGCTCGGCCGAGCACGATGCGGTGGATCAGGACGGCGGCGTCCACGACCCGGACCGCGTCGCCTATCTGCACAGTCACCTGACGGCTCTGCGAAGAGCCATGGACGCGGGCGTCGACGTACGCGGCTACTACGTCTGGTCGCTGCTGGACAACTTCGAGTGGGCCCTCGGCTATGCCAAACGGTTCGGGATCGTACATGTCGACTACGACACCCAGCAGCGCATCCCCAAGGACAGCTACCACTGGTACCGGCAGCTGATAGCGGCACACCGGGGCTGACGCCCTCCCGGAGCGGGGGGGGGGGGGGGGGGGGGGGGGGGGAGAGGGGGGGGGGGGGGGGGGGGGGGTGGGTGGGGGGGTGCTTTCTTGACGTGTGTGGGGCGATCC
>NZ_JBVIHP010000017.1:189245-232553 GCF_055570235.1 Streptomyces sp. NPDC031274
CCCCCCCCCCCCCCCCCCCCCCCCCCCCCCTCCCCCACCCCCCCCCCCCCCCCCCCTCTCTCCCCCCCCCCCCCCCCCCCCCCCCCCCCTCCACGTAGGCCGCCGGGTCCGCCAGGACCTCGCGCACCACGCGCGCGGCCGCACCCCGCGCCGCGTCAGCGGACGAGGACGAGGCCCGCAGCCGCTTGCTTCCAGGCGTCCACAGGCCCGACACCACACGGGCGGTCAGCTCCTCGTCGGCGGCGGGGGCGAGCCACGGCATGAGGTCGCGGAAGACACCGCCCAGAATCACCGCGTCCGGGTCGATCAGATTCACCGCGCCCGAGAGGACCCGGCCCAGGCGGCGCCCGGCCTCCTCGATCGCGTGCCGGGCCTGCGCCTCGCCCTCGCGCGCCCGGCGCTCCAGCTCCGCGAGTCCGGCCAGGCCCGCGCTCTCCTCGAGACCCGCCGCCCGCAACAGCGCCGCCTGTCCCGCGTACTGCTCCAGACAGCCCCGCGCACCGCAGCGGCACTCGGGACCGTCCGGCTCCACCACCACATGCCCGATCTCACCGGCGAACCCGTGGGCACCCCGCATGAGTCGGCCGTTGAGCACCAGGGCGCCGCCGATACCGATCTCGCCGGTCAGGTAGATGAAGCTGGTCACGGGGTCGTCGCCGTCGCCGAACCACAGCTCGGCCATGGCTGCCAGATTCGCCTCGTTGCCGGCGCTGACGGGCAGTGCGCGGTGTGTGGGACGCAGCGCCGTCAACGCCTGCGCGAACAGCCCCTCCACGGCCACCCGGTTCCAGCCCAGGTTCGGCGCCTGCCGCACCGTACCGCCGGAGACCAGGGCGGGCAGGGCCAGTTCGGCACCGACGGGGTGCAGCTTCTGCTGTGCGGCGGACTCGATGGCCCGGGACGCGAGCCGCGCCGCCCGGGCCAGGACCGTGGCGGGAGGGGCGCCCCGGTTGTCGGTGCGTTCCACCAGGCGTACGCGGTCGGTACCGGCGAGGTCGATGACGCACACCGTCACGTAGTCGATGTTGATCTCGACCCCGAGCCCGGCGGACCCGGTCCGCGCCACCTGCAGCGCTGTGCCCGGCCGGCCCGCCTGCCCGCTGAACGTCTTGCCCCACTCGGTGAGGAACCCCTCGGTGAGGAGCTGGTCCACGAGCGAGGACACCGCGGCCCGGGTGAGTCCCACCCGAGCGGCCACCCCGGCGCGCGTCGCCTCACCCGCGTCATGGACCGTGCGCAGCACCAGACTCAGGTTGTGCCGCCGTACGGTCGCCTTGTCGGCCTTGGAGGGCGTGGCGGAGGGATCGTTGCTGTTCATCGTGGGTCCGACCCTATGTGAAGGGCCGCGAGAGCCTGCACAGCTGTGGCGGAACCCAACCCGGAACCCAACACCGATCACCGGACCAAGCACTCATTGAGAGTCCGTCCGTGCACGAAGCAGGCGCTTCCGATTCACGGACGCTCCCGGCTGCGACGGCGTCCTGCCGGGAGCGGAATCGGCTCGGCGCCGGCCACGACGGTGCTGGTGAGGGTCCCGATGCCTTCGACGGTGAGGGTGACCGTGTCGCCGGGCTTGAGGGGCCGCGGAATCTGCTCGCCGCGCAGGCCCCACAGTTCGGCGAGGCAGCCGCCGTTGCCGCACGTGCCCGAGCCGAGGACGTCGCCAGGGACGACGCGGGTGCCGCGGGAGGCGTAGGCGACCATCTCCTCGAAGGTCCAGCTCATGTTGGACAGCAGGTCCTCGCCGATCACCTGACCGTTGACCTCGGCGGTCAGGGCCAGGCGCAGAAAGCCTTCGCCGTCGCGGTACGGGTCGAGTTCGTCGGCGGTGACGAGATAAGGGCCGAGAGTGGTGGCGGTGTCCTTGCCCTTGCAGGGGCCGAGTCCCACCTTCATCTCGGCGGACTGGAGGTCCCGGGCGGACCAGTCGTTGAAAACCGTGAAGCCGATGATGTGGTCGCGAGCCTGCTCGGGGGTGAGGTCGCGGCCCTCGCGGCCGATGACGGCGGCGACTTCGAGCTCGTAGTCGAGGACGGCCGAGCCGGGCGGCATCGGGACGGCGTCGTCGGGTCCGTAGATCGCGTGCGGGTTGGTGAAGTAGAAGGTGGGCGCGGCGCGCCACTGGTCGGGGACGCCGCTGACACCGTCGACCGAACGGCGCACACCCTCCACGTGCTCCTCGAACGCGACGAAGTCCCGTACGGAGGAGGGCTGGAGCGGAGGCAGCAGCCGCACCTGGGAGACGTGCGGGCCGGGCGGCGCGTCCAGCGCGGCGGCACCGGCCTCGAGAAGACCGGCCAGGCCGCCGCTGGAACGGATCAACTCGGCGAGCGACGCGGCGCCGGGCAGTGGGCAGAGGATGCCGTCCTCCTCGACGACGGCGACGCGGGTGCGGTGCTGGTGTGCGTAGGTGGCGAATCGCATGGGCACTCCTGGCGAGACGGCGCCGGGGGCGCGGCGGTGAGCCAGGGCATGGACAGGGCCACCGCGCCCACGGAACTCGGGGTGGGATCAGACCGGCGGGGCGACGAACACGCCGCGGTCGACGTCGTTGAACGACTCCTTGGCGACGAGTTCGTTCATCGGGTTGGCGGTGCCCCACTGGTCGGTGACCTCGGGCCGGGAGAAGTCGTAGACGTGCGGATGCCAGGTGTCCTCGTCGAGCAGCTCCAACTCCGTCGTGTATTCCACGGTGTTGCCTTGCGGGTCGAGGAAGTAGGTGAAGGTGTTGTCGCCCGCCATGTGCCTGCCGGGACCCCAGATCTTCTGGTACCCGGCGCGCATCACCCGGCCGGAGCCGCGCATGTACTCGTCGAGGCCGCGCATCTCGAAGGAGACATGGTGCAGGGCCGTGTGGGGGCCCTGGGCGATGGCCATCGAGTGGTGCTGGTTGCTGATCCGCATGAAGTGCATGACCTCACCCATGTGCGGCGAGGACAGCGTGTCCGAGAGGGCGAAACCGAGGTGACGCTCGTACCACTCCCGGGTCCGGTTCAGGTCCGGGGAGTTGAGGACGACGTGGGAGAGCTTGACCGGGATGGCCTCCTTCTCCTCGATCTTGCGGTGGCGGCGGACCTCGACGTCGGCGGATACCTCGATGGTGCGTCCGTCGACGTCGAAGAAGCGGAAGCCGTAACCGCCGCCGGGGGTATCGACCTTGCCGGGCTGCGAGATCAACTGCACGCCGCCGGCGAGGAGGTGCTCGGCCAGAGTGTCGACGTCCGCCGCCGACGCCGCACCGTAGGAGACGAGGTCAAGGCGCTTCTCGTCGGCCTTGCGCAGGCGTACGACGTACTGCTCGGGGGAGCCCTCGGCGGCGAGGAAGGAGATGCCGGAGTCCTCGGCGACCTCGGTCAGGCCCCAGACGCCGGAGTAGAAGTCGACCTGCTTGTCGTAGTCGGGCACGGCCAGGTCGACGTGCCGCAGGTGGGTGAGCAGACGTCCGCTCATGATGATCAGTCCTTCCGGAGGAGAGTGGCCGCGTTGCCGCCGCGTATGGCGTGGAGCTCGGTGTCGGACAGACCGGCGGCACGCAGCGCGCCGACCGGATCCTCGGTGCCCATGTCGAAGGGGAAGTCGGAACCGAGCAGTACCCGGTCGGCCCCGGCCACGCGCACCAACTCCCGTAGCACGTGAGGGTTATGGACGAGTGAGTCGAAGTAGAGACGCTTGAGGTAGCTGCTGGGCAGGTGGGCGCAGCCGGATCCGGCGTCGGGGCGGGTCGTCCACGCGTGGTCGGAGCGGCCGACGTGGGTGGGGAGGTATCCGCCGCCGTGCGCCGCGATGATCTTCAGGCCGGGATGGCGGTCCATGACTCCGGAGAAGATCAGGTGAGAGAGGGCGACGGCGTTCTCGGCGGGCTGGCCGACGGTGTTGGACAGGTACCACTGGTCGAGGCGCTCGTCGAGGGTGCAGCCGAAGGGGTGCAGGAAGATGATCGCGCCGGTCTCCTCCGCCTGCGCCCACAGCGATTCGTACGCCGGGTCGGAGAGCTCGCGACCGGGCGCGTGGCTGGAGATCTCGATCCCCGACAGCCCTTGGGCCAGAGCGTGTTGAAGCGCCTTCACGGCGGTCTCCGGATGCTGGAGCGGTACGAGGCCGATGCCGCGCAGCCGGTCCGGCGCGGCCGAACAGTGCGACGCGGTGGCCTCGTTGGCCAGCCGGTACACCTTCTCGGCCGTATCCTCGTCCGCCCAGTAGTGGTAGTGCGAGGGGGAGGGGCTGACCAGCTGGACGTCCACGCCCTGGGCGTCCATCGCCGCGAGGCGGACGGATGGATCGGTGAGGCGGGCGATGCGTTCGCCGATCATCGGGCCGTTGACCTTCAGGGCGGCCGGTCCGTTACGGCGGGCGTCGAGGGCCTTCGCCGCGGCGAGGCCGGGCAGGCCGTCCACCAGCGCCTCGATCTCGGGCAGCAGGACGTGGGCGTGCACGTCGACGGTGGGCACTGTCGTCGTCACGGCAGCTCCCGCAGAATGGCCATGGTGCGGCCCATCAGGCCGGGCACGTCGGCATCACGGACTCCGTCGAGCTGCCACTGACCCAGCTGCACGGATGCCTCCACGACAGGCCGTACGCGGGTGATCCGCCGCTCGTAATAGGCCTGGAGCAGGGCGTCGTCCCAGGTGTCGGCGGCGGACAGCATCTGGGTGAGCACCCAGGCGTCCTCCATCGACAGGGCCGCGCCCTGGGCGAGGGTGGGCGGACAGCAGTGCGCGGCGTCGCCGACGAGGACGACGCGGCCACGGTGCCAGGAGCCCTCGACCAGCATCCGGTCGAACCAGGTGTAGTTCACCTGTGCCGGGTCGGTGATGTGCTCGGTGATCTCGGGCCAGTGGCCGCCGTAGTGCCGTGCCAGGGACTTCATCTCGTCGGCGTACGAGGCCGGCGGGATCGAGGCGCGGTCGCGGTTGGCCTCGACGACGTACGCGTAGAGCATGCTCTCGCTGGTGGGGCAGTACCCGGCGATGTAGGCGGGGCCGCCGTACGCGAGGTCGGTGCGGGTCACTCCGGCCGGGCGAGGCGCGGCGATCCGCCAGATCGCCATGCCGGTGGGCTCGGGCCTGTCCGGGATGCCGATGGCCGCGCGGGTGGCGGAGCCCATGCCGTCGGCGCCGATCACCAGGTCGTAGCGGCTCTCGGTGCCGTCGGTGAAGCGAGCGGTGACGCCGTCGTCGTCGGCGTCCTGGTCCAGGGAGGTGGCGCGGACTCCGAGGCGGACGGTGGCGCCGCTGGCGCGCACCGCGTCGATGAGAACGTGCTGCAGCCGCGAGCGCTGCATGCCGACGGTGGCGGGCAGGTCGTCGCCGCCCGTGCGCAGGTCCTCGGCGACGTGCAGGACGGTGCCGTCGGGGGCGGTGATGCCCACCGCGCCGAAGCCGTAGCCGAACCTCTCCACCTGCTCCCACACGCCGAGTTCACGCAGCACGCGCAGGGCGTTGCCCTGGAGAGTGATGCCGGAGCCCGCGGTGGCGTTCCAGTCGTCCTTCGCCTCGATCAGGTCGACCGCGACTCCGGCGCGGCGCAGCAGGATCGCGGCGGCGTTGCCGGCCGCGCCGCCGCCGATGACGAGGACCGTGCGGGGTGTGCTCATAGGGGAACTGCTCATAGGGGAACTCCTGTGTTCCTCAGAAAGGTCGAGGACTACTTGACGGCGACCGGATTGACCGGCGAACCGACGGCGCCGGTGATGGGCAGGGGAGCGGCGGTGAGCCAGAAGCCGTACTCGCCGTCGCGTGCGCAGTCGGCGGCGAGTACGTCCAGATCCCACATCTCGCCGATGAGCAGACCCATATTGGGGATGGCGACCTGATGCAAGGGCTGGAAGGCGTGCTCGAACTCGTTCGGGCGGACCTCGAATCCCCAGGTGTCGATGGCGATCGCGGCGATCTCGGTGCGGTGCAGCCAGCCGGCCGTGGTGAACGAGAGGCCGGGTGCCGGATCGCCGGCATAGTCGCCCCAGCCCTCGCGCCGGGCGCGAGTGAGGCGTCCGGTGCGCACCAGCACGATGTCGCCCCGGCCGACGGTCACGCCGTGCGCCGCGGCGGTCCGGGTCAGATGCTCCTCGGTGATCGCGAAGGCGTCGGGCAGTTCACCGTCCTCGCCCACGACGCGGCCCACGTCAAGGAGGACGCCACGTCCGGCGACGTGCGGGGCCATGTGCTCGATGCCGGTGACGAGGTCGCCGTCGGAGGTGACGACCTTCTCGGCGGGGCGTCCGTTCCACGCCTTGCCGTGGTCGAAGATGTGGCCGAGCCCGTCCCACTGGGTGGAGCACTGCAGGGGCATGGCGATCACGTCGTCGGCGCCACCCAGGCCGTGCGGGAAGCCCTGGTTGCCGAGGGCGGCGTCGGTGCCGGTGTCGAGCATGGTGTGCACCGGGTTGGTGCGCCGCCGCCAGCCCTTCTGCGGGCCGTCCATGTCGAACCGCTGCGAGAGGGAGAAACTGACACCCCGTCGCACGAGCGCCGCGCCCTCGCGGCGCTTGGCCGCGTCGAGGAAGTTGAGGGTACCGAGCCGGTCGTCCTCGCCCCAGCGCCCCCAGTTCGAGTACGCCTTGGCGGCCTCGGCGATCGCGCCCTCGGGATCGTCGCGGTCCAGAGGTCCGGCGGTCACGCCCCCGCCTCCGTCACACAGCGGGTGCGCTGCGCGCCGAGCCCGGTGATCGAGCCGTCCATCACGTCGCCGTCGCGCAGCAGACGACCCCAGTGCATTCCGTTTCCGGCAGGCGAGCCGGTCAACACCAGGTCACCGGGGAGAAGTCGAGCGCTCTGCGAAGCGTAGGACACCATGCGCGCCACGTTGAAGATCATGTCCTTGGTGGACTCGTCCTGCATGGTCTCGCCGTTCAGCTTCAGGACCAGCCGCAGGTCGTCGGGGTCGGCGATCGACTCGGCGGGAACGATCCACGGGCCGAGCGGAGTGAACCCCGGCGCGTTCTTGCTGCGCAGCCAGTCGGTGCCGATCTGCGGCATGTCCCGGCGGAAGACGGTCGCGCGGTCGGTGAGATCGTTGGCGATCGTGTACCCGGCGACGTGGCCCAGGGCTCCCTCGACCGACACCCGGTGGGCGGGCTTGGCGATGACGGCCGCCAACTCCAGCTCCCAGTCCGGCTTCTTGGCCCAGCCGGGCAGCACGACATCGTCGTACGGTCCCGTGATCGCGCTCGGCAGCCCGATGAATACGTACGGCAGATCCTCCGCGGCACGCCGGTCCATGATCTCGGCCGCCTCCGCGCGCCGCTCGTCCTCAGGCCGGTCGTCGCCGGGGGCGCGGTGCGCGACGTGGAGGTCGATGACGTGCTGCCGGTAGTTGGCGCCGGACTGGAAGACCTGGCGCGGCTCGACCGGAGCGTGCACCTGGAACTGCGCGAGTGGCTTGTGTGCCAGGGCGTCGTCGCCGGCCAAGGCCCGCAGCCGCGGCAGCACCGCGGGCCAGTGCGCCAGGAGTCGTCGTACGGTAAGCCGCTCGTCGTCCAGGGCGTCGCGCAGATCGACGACGCGCTCGTGGGGCGTGACCAGCGCGGGGAACGCGGGACCGCCCGGGGCCGAGAGCGTTGCCAGGGCGAAAGGGCCGGCGAAGAGCGGGGATGCGGGGGCAGGCTTCACGGACATGTCCTCCTGATTGCGGTGGGACTAATCTGGACCCGCCACCGGTGATCAGGGAAATAGATTGTGTGGATGCCAGTCATCCACCAGGAAGATTTCTGCTGGTCAGAGTTGTCCGAAGTCGTACAGCAAGGGAAAATCCGTGAATCTGGCCCGCTTGGACCTCAACCTCGTCGTCGCCTTGCGGGCCCTGCTGGAGGAGCGCAACGTGACCCGCGCCGGGCAGCGCGTCGGACTGAGCCAGCCCGCCATGAGTGCCGCGCTGTCCCGGCTGCGCCGTCACTTCGACGACGACCTGCTGGCCCGCGTCGGCGGCCACTACGAGTTGACCGCTCTCGGCCAAGTGCTCCTCGACCGCACCTCCACCGCCTACGACGTCCTCGAGCGCCTCTTCTCCAGCCAGGCCGAGTTCGACCCGGCCGAGGAGAGCCGTGAGTTCAAGCTGGTGGCGTCCGACTACGCGGTCTCCGTCTTCGGCGCCGAACTCGCCCGCGTCGTGCACGAGGAGGCCCCCGGCATCAGGCTGCGTTTCGCGCAGACCCCGCCCACGGTGGTCGACGACACGGCCACTCTGCTCAGCGCGGTCGACGGGCTGCTCATGCCGCACGGCGTCATCAGCGACTTCCCCGCCACCGACCTCTACGAGGACCGGTGGGTCTTCGTGGTCGCCGACGACCACCCGTCCGTCACGGACCGGCTCACCCGGCAGGACCTGGCCGACCTGCCGTGGGTCACCTACCAGCGGACGTACGACGCACCGGCCGTGCGTCAGCTCGGGATGCTCGGCGTTGAGCCGCGTGTGGAGGTGTCAGTCGACAGTTTCCAGCTGCTGCCGCTGCTTGTGGCCGGCACCCGGCGCATCGCCATGGTCCAGGCCCGGCTCGCCCGCCTGCTCGCGCCGATCGCCCCCGTGCGGGTCGTGGAACCTCCCTACGAGGCGGTTTCCCTGCAGGAGGCTCTGTGGTGGCATCCGGTGCACACGCACGACGCCGCCCACATCTGGCTGCGGGAGACCGCGGCACGCGTCGGATCGAGACTGCCCCGACCGCACGGCGGATGAATCAGGATGGTGACGGAGAAGGACGAAGGAGGCGTGCCTTCCCACACGCGTGGGGCGGCCCCACGCCAGTAGGGCGGGGGTAGCCGCGCCCCGAGGTCTGCGCCGTGCTGCTGGCATGCTGACTTTCACCCCCGGCACCTGCTCGTCTCAGGTCGTTGCGCGGGGGCGGCTGTCAGCCGAAGTCGTCGGGGACGATGCGGAGTTTGTGTGCGACGCGGGCGAGGGCCTTCTGATCGGTCGTGTTGAGCGAGTCGAGGACCATGTGGCGTACGGCGCGCAGGTGTGTGGGCGCTGCCAGGTGCACGATCGCGAAGCCCGCGTCGGTGAGCTCGGCGAGGGTGTAACGGCCGTCGTCCGGGTCGGGTGACCGTACGACCCAACCGCGCTGTTCACAGCGTTTGATGACGTTGGACAGGCGGGAAAGCGACCCGCTTGCGAGGAAGGCGAGCTCTCCCATCCGCAGCTTGCGCTGTGGGGCCTCGGAGAGGTGGCTGAGCACGAGGTACTCGAACAGAGTGAGGCCGTGTTCCTGCCGCAGTGGCGACTCCAGCTTGGCGGGCAGCAGCAGGACAAGCGAGATCAGTCCCGTCCACGCCGCCTTCTCCTGCTCGTCGAGCCATCGCAGCTCCTCATCGCCTTCGTGTTCGCTCATGCCGCTCATGGGTTCTTCCGTGCTGCTCACGGCTCTTCCCGCCCTTCCGGCGAAGTCCGCCATCACTTCACGCTTGAAGTTATGGTTTGCTAGCCTGACTTTACGCGTGAACTCATGGCAGAGGAAACGCGCCCCTATGGACTGGAAAAGGGAGCATCATGAGCACCGTCACCTTCGGTATCACTCCGGGCTACGGCGAGAAGCTGCACGAGGCCCTCGGCTACAGCGGGGCCGTCCGCGTCGGCGACCGGGTCGAGATCTCCGGCCAGGCCGGGGTGGATGACGACCTGGTCATTCCCGACTCGTTGGAAGACGAGATCATCCAGGCTTTCGACAACGTGGAGCGCACGCTCGCGACGGTCGGCGCGACATGGAAGGACGTCATCCACGTCAACTCCTACCACAAGGTCGCACCAGGAGATGACGCCATCGGCGACGACCACAACACGGTCATGGCCGAGCAGTTCCGCCGACGCCTCAACGGCCGCGCGCCGATCTGGACCGAGACCGGCGTCACGGTTCTCGGTCTCGCCGCCATGCGCGTGGAGATCCGCGTCACCGCCATCGTCGGATCCGGGAATTGAACCGTCGCCTCCAGTGACCGAACCGTAGTCACCTAGATGATCAATTCCAAGGGGTCTGTGGTGAGTGGTCGTAGGCCGTCAGTGAGCGAAGGACGGGCTGGCCGGTGTGATCCTTGTGCCAGATCGCGGCGGTCAGCGCGAGGATGCGCTGCATGACGCGGGCGATCACGCCGCCCGGTGTGCGGCCTCGGTGCTGATCGATGTTGAGCTGGCCCTTGAAGGTCTCGTTGACCGACTCGATCACCTGCCGCAACGGCTTGAACAGCAAGGCGCCGGGCCGTTCCGGCTCGTCCTTGCGGGCCGGCCGCAGGAGCCGGATGTCCTGCTCGGCCAACTGCTGCTCGAAGTCGCGGCCGAAGTAGTTCTTGTCGCCGATCAGCGTCTGTCCGGGCCGGGCTGCGGTCAGGCCCGGTTCGGCGGTGAGCAGGTCCAGCAGGGTCTCGCGTTCGTCGGCCTTGTCCCCGGTCAGGGCGAAGGCGACTCGCAGGCCCTGCAAGGTGCACACCAGGTGCAGGCGCAGGCCCCGAAGGAAGCGGCTGTGGCTGGCGCAGTACCCGTACTCGGCCCATCCGGCCAGGTCGGAGCGTTTGACGGTCTCGCGGGAGCGTCCGCACTCCACCGGCGTGGAATTCACGATCCACACGTCGTCGCTCCATGCGGAGCTATCGGCGGCCGGGACCCGGTCACTCGCCGCAGTAGCTCGGCGGCCTTGCGCGGCCGCTTGTTGTGGCCGGGCTGCTGCGGGAGGCAGGGGAAGAGATGTCGCAGGTGCAAGCGGGCGTAGCGAAGCCACTTGGCCTCGGAGGTGTAGCCCAGCATGGCCTGCGTCATCGCGAGCGTGACCAGCTCGGCATCGGCCAGTTGCGGAACAATCCCGATGGCCGGACGCCAGGGCATCAGATGCGGTGATGCCTTCAGCAGGTCGTCGGTCCTCACATAGAGTGCGGTGGCGAGGGAGCCCAACTCTGTCTTCACACACCGACGTTAGGCTCCGCCTTGTGCGCGCACCCGATCCCTTGGAGATCGTTCATCTAGTGGTGCTGGGTCGGGAAACCAGCGGACAGACGTCGGGCGAGCGGGCTGCGGCGCACCGTCCGCGGATCGGGCCCGACTGGAGCCGGCGGCCCGGTGCATTGGCCCGGGCCGCTCTACCGACGCCGCGTCAGTAGCCCTCGCGCACTGCGTGGTTCACGCTCGGGGTCCCGGCCCGCGTGCGTGCCGAGCGCCGCTCATGCCTCGGCGGGTGCGCTCGTCGCCGCCGCGATCAGGGCGGTCGCCGCCGCGCGGGAGGTCGCGGCCACCGTGGAGTCGTGGTCCATCAGGGCGGAGATGCCGGCGCCGTCGTAGAGGAGTTGGAGCTGGCGGCCCAGGGCGTCGGGGTCGGCGGCGCCGGCCTCGGCGGCGAGGCGGGTGAAGAGTTCGCGCATCCAGCCGCGGAAGGCGTCCGCCGCTTCCTGGACCAGCCCGCCGGGGCTGGCCTCGGCGCCGGCGCGGATGAAGGCGCAGCCGTGGAAGTCGGGCCGGTCGAACTGCCGCCCCTGGGACTCGAAGACCGCCAGCATCTGCTCGCGGGGCGTGTCGCGCTCCGCGACGGCCCGGGTGATCCGGTCGGCGGTGGCCGCGTGCCGGGTGTCGAGGTACGCCCGGACGAGCTGCTCCTTGCCGCCGAAGGTGTTGTACAGCGACGCCTTGGCCACGCCCGCGTGCTCGATGACCCGGTCGATCCCGACGCTCTGCACGCCCTCGGCGTAGAACAGCTCGTTCGCGGCGGCGAGCAGGCGCTCTCGCGCCGACGGCTTCGCGGTGCTCTGGACACTCGCCATGACGGTCACTCCTTCAGACAGATCTGTCTACATTATGCTCCGGCCGAGTGCTGGCCGGAGGCCACCCCTCAGGCGTTGCCGCCGACCTGCTCGGCCGGCAGGTCCGCCGCCCCGTCCCGGCCGCCGCGCAACAGCCCGAGCAGCGCGAACGCCGCGAGGACGATCACGGCGACGCCGTACTCCTGCGCGGTGGCGGTCAGTCCGCCCGCGTGGACGACGAGGAACCCGGCGATCACGGCGGGCACCCCCATGCCCAGGTAGGAGACGACGAAGAGCAGCGAAAGCACCCCGGAACTCTCGTGCGGCCGGGCCAGCGGCATCACCGTACGGATGCCGCCCTGGAACCCGCTGCCGAAGCCGACGCCCGCGATGGCGGTGCCGACGAAGAAGCCGGTGGGGGAGGAGTCGCGGATCGAGACGAGGGTGAGGGCCACCCCGGCGATCAGCGCGAGGATGCCGGTGAGCATCACCGTCCGGGTCGCCGCCTTCCGCAGGACCAGCACCGAGACGGCGGCCACCCCGGCGAGCACGAACAGGCTCAGCCCGCCGAGGACTTCGGACCTGGAACCGGTCAACTCCCGTGCGAGGGACGGACCGAGTGATCCGTACAGCCCGGCCAGTGCCCAGACGGCGAACAGCACCGGTGCGGCCACCAGCATCGGGCGGCGTGCGGCGCGCGGCAGCTTGATCTCCGGCGCCAGGCTGGCCAGCGCCCCCGGCTTGCGGATCACCGTCTCCGCCATCAGCGCGACGGCGACGGCCTGGAGGACGAAGACCGCCATCAGCCCGAGGTAGACCAGATGCGTGGGGGCGGGCAGGAACTGGACGACGAGGCCGGAGACCAGCGCGCCGGTGGCCGTGCCGATGCCCGGGACGACCGCGTTGGTGATCGTGCCGCGCGGCCGGTCGATGTCCATCATCCCCGCCCCGATCGCGCCGAGCGCGGCGCCGGTCGACAGCCCCTGGACGATCCGGGCGACCATCAGCCCCGACACGCCGTCGGCGGTGGCGAACACGACCATCGAGATGGCCTGCGCCGCCAGCGCGGCCAGCAGTACCGGCCGTCTGCCGACGTGGTCGGAGACCTTGCCCATGGTGAGCAGCCCGAGCAGCACAGCCACCGCGTAGACGCCGAAGACCACGGTGGTGGTGATCGGGTCGAAGCCCCATTCGGCCTGGTAGACCGCGTAGAGCGGGGTCGGCGCGCTGGAGGCCGCCAGGAACGAGATGGTGATCGAGGCAAGTGCGTACAGCGCCACGTTCGGCGGCAGCTGCCGGCCGCGCGCGGATACGGCAGCGGAAGCGGATCCGGCGTCGGCGGGCGCCGCGTCCGAGGTACGCGCCGGTTTGGACGCCGGGACGACCGAGAGATTCGTCATGACCATTCCCGTCCGAAGTGTGAGTAGACCTGTCTGTCTAATCGCGAATCAGATTAGACAGACAGGTCTACTCACGTCAAGCGGGAGAGGCGAGCATCGCTCGGGCGGGCTCACGGGAAACGCCCGACCGGGACCGCTCACCGTGAGCGGCATCAACAGCTGCGCCGTGCGGTGACGCTCATCGACCTGGAAGGTCCCTCTGCAGTCCAGGTCGCGGCGTCGAACCTGCTGATCATGTCGGGCACGCTCTCGACTGCTTTGGCGGCTACGGCGGAGAACGCTGGCTGGGACAACCGCCGTGTGATCCAGGAGACGTTGCGCGCCTGCATCCGTTTGATCGGGCCCTTCGTGGCCGAGGCCGCGGCAGCACTGGACGCTGCATAGGCCCTGACGCTCCAGGCCCGCACGGGGCGTCGTCGACAGCCCATGAAGAAGATCACCGCCCTCACCTGCGGCCCGCTGTCGCGCCGAGCATGGGGGGGGCGGGGCCCAGGATGCGTGGGGGTGGGTGTCGGGGCAAGGCTGGGAGGCATGACTACAACGCTCGGTGCTTTTGTTCTCGGTACTCCTGATCCTTGCGCCCTGGCCGACTTCTACCGGGCGCTGCTCGGCTGGCAGGAAGTCGAACGAAAGCCGGAATGGGTCCGCCTGAAGGCCCCGGATCAGGAACGCCCCGGTCTCAGCTTCCAGCTGGAGAGCGATCACACTGCTCCTGCGTGGCCGCAGCGCCCGGGGGCTCAGCAGATGCAGGCGCACTTGGACCTGCAGGTGGACGACCTGGAGGCGGAGACCGAACGGGCTTGCGCCCTGGGGGCGACGCTGCAGGAGCACCAACCCCAGAAGGACGTACGGGTCCTGAGTGACCCGCACGGCCACCCGTTCTGCCTCTTTCTCCCGGGTGCCTGAACGCCATCGGCCCGGCACCGGAGGATCTGGAGCAGGTGCCCCGAGAGCCGTTCACGGACAGCCGATGCGGACCCACGGACACGACGTAACCCTGTCCATAACTTGGGCTCGCACCACCATCCGCGTCGGTGAGCAGCTGGCACGGACACGGACAGGGGCGCGGCGAGCGCCCGCCGTAGTCGACCACACAGATATCGAGCATGGCGAGCACCAGAGGTTGACCCTCGACAGCACAAAGGGGCCACGACGAATGTCTGAAGCACCGCCGGACGCGGTGCTTCAGACATTCGTCGTGGCTCGTTGACCGGTCGCCGGTTTCAGGACCATGGCAGGACGAGAGCACCCCAGGCCACCACGGGCCCCGCGGCGACGATGCCGCAGGTGTAGCCGAGGACCTGGCGGTAGAAGCCGCGCCGCTCCACTCCCTGGGCGTTGCTCAGCACCAGTGCTCCATTGGTGGAGAACGGTGAGACGTCGACGATCGTGGTGGAGACGGCGAGGGCGGCTATCAGGCCCGTCGAGCTGAGATGGCTGGACAGCAGCAGCGGAACGGCGATCGGGATGATCGCGGTGAGGATCGCGGTCGAGGAGGCGAAGGCGGAGGTGACGGCGACCGTGAAGCAGAGCAGGAGGGCTACGACGAGCGGGGCTCCGAAGTCGGCCGCGTGCTGGGAGATCTTCTCGATGATCCCGGCGTGCTCCAGCATCGCGATGTAGGTCATCATGCCGCCGACAAGCAGCAGGGTGTGCCAGCTGATGCCGTCCACCGCCTTCTCCTGACGCTTCATGTCCAGGAGGGCAAGCAGCGCTCCGGCGGCCAGGGCCAGGACACCGATCTGCATCTGGAAACCGAGAGCACACACCACCAGGGCAGCCAGGGCGGCGAGGGTGGCCCACTGGTGCCAGGTGGCTCGCCCTGTGGCCGCGTCGCCGTCGGTCGCCTCCTGCTCGGGCCGTGCGGTCGGGTCCGCCGTCATCGTGCGGCGCCGCAGGGCAGCGAAGGTCAGCACGGACAGCAGGAGATTGACGGCGAAGCTGGCGAAGAAGAGGGTCGCAGGGGCGACGGACAGGTCGGTGTCTTCGACCATGCCGAGTACCAGTGCCCCCGAGACGGCCATGGGGGAGAAGGCTCCGGCGTGGGCGCCGCTGATGACCATCATTCCTGTCATGAGCGGGTTGATGTCGTAGCGGAAGGCGAAGTTCATCGCGATGGGCACCAGGATCGCCACGGCGGCGGGGGTGAAGGTGCCCAGCGACGTCAGCACACCGGCCAGAAGGAACAGCACCCAGGGGATCAGGGAGGTACGGCCCCTCACCATGCGGACTCCGGCGGCGACCAGAAGATCGACCGTGCCGTTGCGGCGGGCCACGGCGAACAGGTAGGTGACGCCGACGATGGTGAGGAAGAGCTCCACGGGGAAGCCCTCGAATATCTGATCCTCCGTCATGTTCAGTGCGGTCGTACCGATTGCGAACGACGCGACGAAGGCCAGGATGCCGATGTTGATCGGCAGGACGGTGCCGACGACGAACATGACGAGCAGCGCGCCGACGGATACCAGCTCAGGAGACATCATTGTCCTCTTTGTCCTGCAGGGGGGGGCGGGGCGGGGGAGAGGGCCCGAAGACTGAGGCTCACCGGGCCAGGGGGGGGCAGGGGTCAGGCGGCGGCCGGCAGTGCGGGATCGCGTACGAGGATGCGGGCCTGGCACAGCACACGCGCGGCCCGGGCGACGGTGACCCGGTCCGGTCCGGTGCCCGAGGACTCTACGGACAGCACACCTGCGGGGGTGCCGATGCGCAGGATGCTGCGGTCGGCGGCGGTGGATGCCTCTGCCACCACGGTGCCCGCGGTGAGGTTGGCGGCGGCAACGGCGACCGCGGAGGTGAGGCCGATGGCCGGGTGCGGGGAGTTCATCGACAGCATGCGTACGGACACGTCGTACTCGTGCGCGCCCACGTGTTCGCCGAGGGTGGTGGTGTAGGCGACGGGAGGGCCGACGAGGCCGACCTTGGGCACCGCGTCACCGGGTGCGGCCCCGGGGTCGGCCAGGCCCATGCGGACTGCGGCGGTATGCCGGGCCGCACGCAGCCAGGGCACCTCCGTGCGCATCTGCTCCAGCGTCTCGGCTCCGGTCCTCTGGGCGCGCAGTGCGTCCACCAGGACCACCGGGGCACCGGCGTCCACCATGCTCACGGTCAACGACTGCTGGCCGACTGGCAGTACTTGAGCCGGGCAGCCGGTCGGCAGCAGGCGACCTGTCGCGGCGCCCGAAGGGTGACGGAAAGCGAGCCCCACCGGCACGCCGCCGGCCAGCGTGCCCGGGACCGTACGGTCCCCGAACTCCTGAACCCGGCCTCCCGGGGTGTCCACCTCCGCTTCCAGGACGGCGCCCGTGTTGATGTTGCGCATGACCACGGGGGTGCGTTCGTCCCTGAGCGGCACCAGCCCCTCGGTCACCGCGTAAAGGGCGATGGCCGTCGCGCAGTTGCCGCAGTTGCTGCCCCACTCGACCGTGCCGGTCCCGATGCCGACCTGGGCGAAGAGATAGTCGATGTCGACGCCGTCGTGGGCGCTCGCGCCGACCACGGCCGCCTTGGACGTGGTGGGGGTGGCACCACCGATGCCGTCGAGCTGAACGGGGTCCGCCGCGCCATAGGCGTCGACCAGGATGCGCTCGATCCGGTCGCGGTCGGCAGGCATGTGCACCTGGGGGAAGAGCCAGCACTTGCTGGTCCCACCGCGTACGAGGGTTGCGGGAACGTGCATGTCAGAGCGTCCTTCTCTCAAGCGCATCGGGTGCGGGGCCGCTGCGTCGGCCAGACTCTCGCAGAGCCGTTGGCTTGAGCACAATGTCTCGTTTCTTGAGGAGGGTTTAGCTGGTCTAAAGTCGCTGCATGCTCAATGTCCGCCGACTCCTGCTTCTCGCCGAGGTCGCCGAGCGCGGCTCGCTCACCGCTGCCGCCGAGGCGCTGTCCATGACCACGTCCGCCGCTTCCCAGCAGATGTCCCTGTTCGAGCGCGAGGCCGGACAGCCGCTGATCGAGCGGCTGCCGCGCGGCGTGCGCACCACCGCGGCCGGCACCGCGCTCGCTGAGCGGGGCCGTGCCATTCGCCGTGAACTCCAGGCAGCGGAAGCCGACCTGGAGGCGTTCGGTCATCTGGACCGTGGTGTCGTGACTCTCGGATCCTTTCCGACGGCCAGTGCCTCGCTGCTTCCGTTGGCCCTGACCCGTTTCCGCCGGGCCCACCCGCAGGTGCGCACGGTCGTGCGTGCCGGTGTGCTGGCCCAGCTGAGGGAAATGCTGCACACCGGTGAGGTGGAGCTGTCACTGCTGTGGGACTACGAATGGAATCGCGTCGACGACGACCAGTTGATCCTCACACCGCTCCTCGAAGATCCCACGGTGCTGGTCGTGCCGACCAGTTCGCCGCTGGTCGCCTCCGACCATGTGCGACTGTCCGACCTCGCGGAACAGGAGTGGATCATCCGTGCCGAGAACCACCCGGTCGCGGACGTGCTCCGGCGTGCCTGTCGCCAGGCGGGATTCGAACCGCGCATCGCCTACGCCTCTCACGACTACCAGGAGGCGCAGGCGATGGTTGCCGCCGGCCTCGGCCTGGTTCTCGCGCCCCGACTGGCCCTGACCAACCGGCGCAGTGACGTACGCCTTCTCCCCTTGTCCCATGACCAGTCTCCCGACGCCGTCCCACCGGTCCGCCGCATCCTGCTGGCCACGCCGGCCCAGCGCGCCGCCACACCCGCGGCCCAGACGATGGCCCGCGTCCTGCACGCCGTCGCGCGAGGGTTCACCGCCCCCGGCCTTGACCGCTCGCAGCTGGGTGCGGTGCGAAAACGCTGACACGCCGCTCAGGCAGCAATTAGCGACCACAGGGCTCGAGAATGTCGATGAGAACCGGCAACGCCCTGCGTCATCCGGTGATGCCCGTCGCGCCAGTGACAGTTGAGCGCAGCCGCTCGAAGTCGTACACCTTGATCGTTCTTTGAGCGGCGCCTAGTAGGACTCCGTTAGGTCTGTCTCGGTCGTGGTGTTGTGTGTGACCTGCTGGGCAGGGGCTGATGACAGGTGGTGCAGGTACCGGTCCAGCACCTCAGGGTGTCCTGGAGGGTGTCGAGGACTTGGTAGAGGGTGAGACCGGTGTGGGCGCTTTTGGGGCCAGGCGTTGTTCGGTCAGGAACGCATGGGCGGCGGTCACGAGCGTGACGTGGTGGTGCCAGCCCGGCCAGGAACGGCCCTCGAAGTGATCCAGCCCCAGGCCGTGTTTGAGTTCACGGTAGTCGTGCTCGATGCGCCAGCGGATCTTGGCCAGCCGGACCAGGTCGCCGATCGCAGTGTTGGCCGGCAGGTTGGACAGCCAGTAGTCGGTGGGAGCCTCGGCGTTCGCGGGCCATTCGACCAGCAGCCAGCAGTCGGGCAGGATCCCGTCCCACCAGCCCTGCCCGGCCGAGGCGGCGGCCTTGATGGGCCGCTCGACGGCCTTGCCTGCCGGGCGGATCCGCACGGCGGTGAACCGGGAACGCAGTTCCCCTCGTACCCCGTGACGCCAGGTGACAGGGGTGAAGGCTGCCGCTCCAAGCCCGGCGGCCAGGGCGGCCACCGACAGGGCGGGATGGCGGTAGCGAGGCTGGGGCCAGCAGCCCACCGCTCCGTCACGGGGCGGTGCCTCGGGTTCCGCGTCGAACGGCTGGGCGGTCATATCGGTGCGGACGGACAGAACATAGGCCAGCCCTCGCTCGGACAGCGCAGCCCTCAGGCGGGCATTGGTGCCATAGGCGGCATCGGCCACCACTACCGGCGGTGTCAGTCCCCAACTCAGCGTGTCGAGCATGTCCAGGGCCAGCCGCCATTTCTCCCGGTGCGTGACCTCGGCCGGGATGCCGGTCTTCGCCCGGCATCCGCGGCCCACTCTTCGGGCAGGAACAGCCGCCACTGCAAGGGGCAGGAGGCTGTGTCGGTCGCGGCGTGCATGCTGACCGCGACCTGGCAGTTCGCCCGTTTGCCCAGAGCCCCGCAGTACTGCGGGGCCACCGCGACCGACATCCGGCCGTCCTTGGGCACCGATACATCGTCGATTACCCACGCTTCCGGGGCGATCAGCGGCAGCATCCGTTCAGCGATCCGCCGCTGTATCGGCAGCGGATCCCAGGTCGACTGGTTCACGAACTGCTGCAGGTTCTGATCGTTGCCGTCCGCCAGCCGCGATGCCATGGCCTGGATGGATCTGCGGCGCCCGTCCATCATCAGGCCCCGCAGATAGCAGTCGCCCTTGGCCCGCTGGTCCTTCCGCGGCATCGAGGCAAACACATCCGCAACGAAGAACGCCAACTTCGCCCGGACACGGTTCACTTCATGTGCGTCCACACCTCCAACAGGCTCTTGATCAGCACAAAGGGAAAGACCTAATGGAGTCCTACTAGGCTTCCATGCCCATGGAGATGGGGGATCCGGGCCGAGGTCGCAGGCCGTGGCGCGACCGGCTGGTCAAGCATCGTGCGATCGCAGTCGTGCCAGCCGGGACAGCGGGGCTGGCCGTTCTGGGCGCGGTGCTCGTCGTCCTGCCGGGTGTGGTGGTCGACCACGATCTTGCCGGGGCGAGCGTCGCCGCGCAGGACCGGCTGAAAGCGGTGAACGACGTCCCTACGACACTTCTGCAGGCCGTGGGCGCCATGGTCGTGCTGTTCGGTGCGTTCGCCACCTGGCGGCAACTGCGCGTCAGCCAGGATGGGTTGCGCGCCACGCAGGAGGGGCATATCACCGACCGGTTCGGCACAGCTGTCGATCAGCTCGGCAGTGACAAGCTGGAAACACGCATCGGCGGACTCCACGCGCCGTGGCGGATGGCGGAGCACTCCGTCCGTGACCGCGAGGCCGTCATCTCCATCAAGGCCGCTTACCTGCGTACACACCTGCCGTGGCCGCCCGACGGACCGGAAGCTCCAGCGACGGACGTGCCTATCAACGAGGTTGTGCCGCTGTAGGTCCGCGCCGCCGACGCCCAGGTGGCGCGGACCGGGCTCGGCGTGTTGTTGCTGCAACCCCGGGAGCAGTCCTGGGTCAACCTCGGCGTCACGGACCTGCGCCGGGCCGACTGCGACGGGCGGTGGCCGCATGAGGTCAACCTCGACCGGTCCTGCATGGAGACGTCGGGCCCGTACCACGCCAACCTGACGCAGGCGTCTCTCGTCTCAGTCAACCTGCGGCATGCCGACCTCAAGACGGCGATCCTGCGCCGTGCCCGCTGCGTTCTGGCCGACGTGCGGGGCGCCCGGCTGGTTGAAACGGACTTGCGAGACGCGGACTTCACCGAGGCCGACCTGCGCGAGGCGAACCTGCGCAGGCCGACGCTGGCGGCACTGTCTTCCGCCGCGCTGACCTGCGCCTGGCCGATTTGCGTGGCTCCGACTTGAGCACGGCCGACCTGATGATTAAGCGTCAAATGTACGGCCGAGCTGGCTTCTCATTCCTCCGGAAACGGGCCCTCCTGGCGTGAAGGGGGTCCAGCCAAGGCGAGACCAAAAGCCACAACGGCTCGGCCGTGACCCTCGCTCCCATTCAGGCCCAGTTTGGCAGATCGGTGCCCCACTGGGTCGGCGCATGGTTCCAGTTCGGGGGTGCGCTGTCGTAGTGGACCGGGGGCAGGGCATGGCGCAGCAGACCGTAGGGCGATTCGGTCTCCGTGAGCCAGGATCCGGGGTCGTAGAGGTCGGCTTCGCCCTGGGCGGAGGTGGCGGGGATGCCGCGCAGCAGCCAGGAGGCCGTGCCGGCCAGGGAGACGCGAAGATGCCGCCCGCCGCCGGTGGCCTGTCGGTCGCTCAGTGCACGTAGGACGGCGGCGGCGAGCAAGTACCCGGTTCCGTGGTCCAGCGCCTGCGCGGGCAGTACACCGGGGCGGCCGTCGGCCGTGGCCTCGATTGCGGCGATACCGGTACCGGCTTGGACCAGGCTGTCGAAGCCGCGGCGCTCGGCCCAGGGGCCGGACCAGCCCCAGGCGCACAGTTGGGCGACGATCAGGTCGGGATGCCGGGCCAGGAGCGCGTCGGGGGCCAGTCCGTGCCGGTCCAGGGCGCCGGGGCGGTAGCCGGTCACCACGACGTCTGCCTGGCTGAGAAGACCCTCGAAGGTGTGCCGGTCGCCAGGGCTGGCGAGATCCAGCAGGGTGGAGCGTTTGCCCACGCCGGTGTCGGCGTGGGCATCCGCGTCCTCGGGGAGCTGCGGGGCGTCGACGCGCAGCACGTCGGCGCCCAGCAGCGCCAGTGTGCGTGTGGCGACGGGGCCGGCGATGACGCGGGTCAGGTCCAGGACCCGCATCCCTTGGGCCGGTACGGGTGCGGGTGCCAGCAGCCGGGGGCTGCTCTGACCCACACTCCGAGTCTCGACCAGAGCAGGTCCGGCTCCAGCGGCTGCGGAAGCCACAGCCACGGCCAGGCCGCCTGCCGCGTAGACGGTCTCCTGGACCTCCCGTGCCGGACGCGATACCAGTTCCTTCGAGAGCATGCCCACCAGCGCCTGGTCATGTCCCGTGTCCGCAATACCCAGGGCGCTGAGCAGCCGGGCTCGGTGGTGCGGGTAGTTGGCGTGGGTGCGCACCCATCCGTCGGCCGTCTGCCAGAACCCGGACAGCGGAGCAAAGGACGTCGGGGCCCGGCCGTCGATCCGCAGGTGACGTTCGCTGACGAACGCGGTGGCCACCGCCGCCTCGTTCACCCGCACCGCGGGCACCGGCACACGGTTGCGCAGCGCCAGCAGTTCTGCCGCTGCCAGTGAGGACACTCCCACGCAGGCACGCGCCAGTTCCCTCACCGGCAAACGCGACGGCAGGACAGCGCCCGCCCCTTCGAAGGACACGCTCGGGACCAGTTGGCGTCGGCCCCCCAGAGCCGCCCAGGCGTGCGTGGTGGCCCCATCCTCGGTGTACGTCATCCGCTCATTGTGCAACCCAGGGTGACGCTGCCGACGGGCCGTTGTGGTTCTGCCCTCACTTTGGCCGGCGCCCTGAAGGATCACGATACGTAATCGACCGCAGGAATTGATCCAGAACCCTCCCAGGCTCTGGTCCACTTCGTGTGGTCGCGTGCGCAGTGTGACAGTCGATCTTCCGTTTCAGTAGCCGTGGTGGGAGGTCACGCGCTCTCCATCACGCGCAGCGACTGCGCCACAGGAAGTGGGCCATAGCCTGTCTTGGGGAGTCATGTGCCCGTCTCGGCATGATCGATCGCGATGGTCTTTGATGTCACTCGCCGCTTGTCCCTTCAAGTAAAAAAGGCAGAAAGGTGCCGCCGTCGGAGCTCAGCTGCGCGTCTTACATACGTGCCCTTCCCTGTGGTTGCTATGGCCGTGCACGGGCTCGGTGCCAGGCCGGTCGCGGAGTCGGAGGCTGATCAGCGCGGTGATCGTGAAGGCGGCGACCTGGTAGAGCATGGCGTGCCGGAACGCGGTGTCCGCATCGGCGGCGGGGGCGTAGTAGGCGAGTCCGGCCGCGGTCACTCCGATGGATCCGCCGAGCTGCTGTGCTGTGGGCAGCAGTCCGGAGACCGAACCGGCGGCGGGGCCGTGCACCTCGGCCAGGACCAGGGTGAACACCGAGGCGGTGAAGGCGCCGAACGCGGCTCCGCCGACGGCCAGCACGGGCACTGCCGCCTGGCGTCCCGCTGCCGAGCCGACGAGCGGAGCCAGCGCCAGGCACATCCCGGCCAGCACCAGGGACGCGACGGTGAGCACCGTCGGCCCGTGCCGGCGGGTGAGAGCGGGCGCGGCTCTGCTGCCGCCGACGGCGGCGGCAGCGAACGGTGCTGACGTCAGCGCGGCCGCCAGAGCCGAGTACCCGACGGCGGACTGAAGGTGGAGGAAGAGCAGGTAGGTGAAGGAGGGCACGCCCGTGTTGAACACGAACACCAGCAACGTGCCGCTCCGCGCCGACCGGTCACGCAGCACCGCGGGATGGATCAGCGGGTCAGGCCGGTGCGGGAGGCTCCGGACGAAGTGGCCGAGGGCGGCAACAGCCACCGCGAATCCGGCCCACGTCCACCAGGGCCAGCCTGCTTCCCGCCCCAGAGCCAGGGGCAGGACCAGCGCGCCGGCTCCCACGG
Source organism: Streptomyces sp. NPDC031274 (assembly GCF_055570235.1). Taxonomy (NCBI): domain Bacteria; kingdom Bacillati; phylum Actinomycetota; class Actinomycetes; order Kitasatosporales; family Streptomycetaceae; genus Streptomyces; species Streptomyces sp. NPDC031274. Next base: position 212,367 of record NZ_JBVIHP010000017.1, read on the forward strand.
TGACCAGCAACGCACCCAGCTTGTCGACGCGGAGTCCGTCCGCCCCGCGGGTGCGGGGCAGCGCGGTCGCTCCGGCCAGCGAGGCGAGCGCCACCGGGACGGTGAGGAGCATCACCGGCCGCCAACCGAGGCCGAAGAGATCGGCACTGAGTACGAGGCCGCCGATCAGCGGCCCGGCCAATGACGCGACGGCCATGGTGGCGCCGTACAGGCCGAGGGCGCGCGGTCGGCGTGTCGCGGGGGTGGCGGCCTGGATGAGCGAGAGGACCTGGGGGGCGACCAGGCCGCTGCCTGCGCCCTGCACCAGCCGGGCCGTGATCAGTGATGCGGCGTCGGGGGCGCACGCGCCGGCCACCGAGCCCGCGGTGAAGACCACGGTGCCCGCGACGAACAGGCGGCGGTAGCCGTACCGGTCGCCGAGCCGTGCGGCGGGGATGAGTAGGCACGCGTACGTCAGGGTGTATCCGGCGAGGACCAGTTGCACGGCGCCCGGACCGGCGCCCAGACCGGCCTGTATCGCCGGCGCAGCCACCTGGGCGACAGTGACGTTGAGGAGCTGCACGAACGTGGCGCTGAGCACCACCGGCAGCACGAGGCGTCCATTGTTCACGGCAGCAGAGCCGAGGCGAGCTCATGGGGCCGGGCGGCGAACGGGCTGTGGCTGCCCGGGAGGGTGCGCACGGTGAACGGGTTGCCGGGCATGGCCCGGTCGGCTTCCGCGATCATCAGATCCTGCACCGCCGTCGGCAGCGCCCGGTCGTCCGCGCAGCGCAGGAAGGTCCGCGGGATGCGCCCCCATCGTTGTGGAGTCACGATGACCGGGGTGGTGGGGATCGCCAGCGGCAGATCGGGGCTCAGCGCCGAGCGCCAGCGGTCGAAGCGGTCCGGAGCGGTGTCGTGGTAGTGAGTCTGCCGCAGTTCCTCGACGTAGGCGGGGTCCTGCGAGAGCGGGTTGATCCGCACGGCGCCCAGTTCCCCGGGGTCGCCGAGGTTCAGACTCTGGCCCCGTGCCGTGGCGTTCTCGGGTGAGCCGAGGTAGTCGAAGAACCGCGGCCGTCCGGCGGGTACGAAGGCTGAGAGGTAGACGAGCTCGTTGACGAGTTCGGGTGCGCGCTCGGCGGCCAGTGACGCGGGGCCGCCGCCCGCGCTGTGCGCGACGAGCACGACACGACGGTGGTGGCGGGCCTGGCGCAGCGTGTCCAGCACGGCCTCGGCGCTGTCGTCCATCGTCACGGTGGCGAGCGCGGACTTCTCGGTCAACAGGCCCGGCTGGCCCGCCTTGAGGTATCCGCTGGGCAGTGGTGCGTCGAAGCCGTGGCCTGGCAGATCGGTGGCCATGCTCGCGGCACCGAGTGCGGCGAGTGCGCGCTGCGTCGCCGCCCACTGCCCTGAGCCGTGCCAGGCCCCGTGCACGAAGACGAAGACGGTGTCTGTGGAGGAAGAATGAGTCATGACCGCATTCCACGTGACCCGGCCCCGGGCATCCAGCGAAAGATCTGACAAGCTGGCCGACGATACATAGGAGATATGGCCGGGAGGCTGACATGGAGGCGCGGCACCTGCGGTACGCACTGACCCTCGCAGAGCACGCACACTTCGGCCGGGCGGCCCGTGCGCTGGGCATCGCGCAGCCTCCGCTGTCCAAGCAGATCGCCGACCTCGAACGGGAAGTGGGCGCCCGCTTGTTCGATCGCACCCGCCAGGGGGTGTTTCCGACGGCTGCGGGCGCGGCCTTCCTCTCCCGGGCGCGCAGGGCGCTCGACGAGATCGCGGCGGCCTCGGTCGACGCGGCCAGGGCAGCGCGCGGCGAGACGGGACGGCTGCGCCTGGGGTTCATTGCCTCGGCGCTGCTCGAACCCCTGCCGGACGTCCTCGGCCGGTTCGGGCGCGAACGGCCCGACGTACGGCTGGAACTGCACGAGATGGCGACCAGGAGCAGCACGGCCGCGCTCGTCGCCGGCGAACTGGACGTGGCGATCGGCCTCGGCCGACCAGGAGGCGTCGGGGCCGAGCAGTTGATATCGGTCCCGATCGGACACGACCACCTCGTCGCGGTCGTGAGCAGCACGCACCCGTACGCGGGTCAGTCGTCGGTGGACGTGGACCGGCTGCGGCAACAGCCGCTGATCGTTGCGCCGGGGGAGGACGAGCCCGCCGTCGCCGCCGGGCTGCGGACCCTCCTGGGCAAGGACTCCCCGGCGCTCTCCGGCGCGACCGTCGCGAGGGACATCCACACCATCATCGGCCTCGCCGCCTGCGGGGTGGGCGTCGGTCTGGGCCCCTCTCGCATGCTGACGGCCCCACGACGGGGCACGTGGTTCTGCGAGGTGACCCCGCGCACGCCGCTGCCCGATCTGGTCCTGTCCTTCAGCGCCCGGGACCGTTCCCCGGCACTGAACGCCTTCCTCGACGTCATCCGCAAGAACTGCCCCGAGGTGGGCGCCGCGCTCGACCACCGGCTCGGCCCACTCGGACCACAAGAAGGCGGCAGTGACTCGACCCCTACCTGACTTCGCCTCGCCGGATGCGTGGTGGGTGGCGGGCAGTTCAATCGCCGTGATCGTGGCGGTGTCGCAACAGCCCCACCGGCTGGCAATGCGCGTCTCATGTTTCGCATGCCTTCGACGCTACGAGCGGCCTGGCCGTCAGGGCATCTGCCGACTGGCTAGAAGCGGCTGGCCGAAGGGATGCAATGGTGCGACGGAAGGCGGCCCCGGGCCGCAGGCGGCGTCAGTCGAAGGGCGGGAGCATGTGGGCACGGCGGGAGTGCTCATCGGCCGGAGGCGAGGGCGTGTCAGCCTTCTTCTGGCAGGCCGAAGGGGCGGTTCTCTGGTGCAGCGCCCGTGAGGCGGTACCGGGCTGTCGGCGAACTGGTCGTATGCGGCTTTGAGTTGATTTACAGGAGCCGTCTGAGCGGGTCGGGGGGGGCCTGTCGGAGTCTTCAGATGCCGCAGCTGGACGCCGACCAGAAGCGGCTTGGGCGGTGATCGACGTGAGTGTGGTCGCTGTGGCCGGGGTAGCCGGGGCCCAGGATGCCGTTGAAGCCGTGGCTGCGGGCCTGCTGGGCGAGTCGGCACAGGGTGTGCGGGCCCGCGCCGAGGTCGGCCGCGTCGCCGTAGAGGTGGCGGCTGCCGGCTGCCCCGCCGACCGCATCGTTGCAGGCATGCGAGCGAAAGCCGCTGGTCACTCGGATGGGTTGGTCACCGAGCGCGTGCCGCAATGCCTCGAGTTTCCACATGGTGCGCAGTGCGTTCGACTTCGCGATACTTGCGCTGACAGCGCCTCCCGCCCACGTGGAGTTGCAGGTGTTGAGTTCGGCATAGGTGAAGTGGATCGGTGTGCAGTCGTTGTCCTGGAGGGCGTAGATCTTGCTGAATGTCGCCGGACCGGCGATGCCGTCGGCGGCCAGCCCGTAGGCCGCTTGGAATCGTTTGACTGCGGCAGTTGTCGCCGGTCCGTAGGCGCCGTCGACGGCGATCACGCCGCCGCTGCCGGCGTGACCGGCCACCCGGATCTGCAACTGCGTCACGTCGGCACCTGAGGCACCTTGGGACAGGTTGCGTGACCACGTGTAGCAGCCGTCGGCCTGAGCAGTACCGGCGGAGGCCACGACACCGCCCAGAGTGGCGGCTATGAGCATGACAAGTGACAGGGCGAGCCGTGCGGTGCGTCCAGGCATCAGAGCACTCCATGAGTGGCGGGGGGCGGGGGATGCGCACGTGCGTCCCGAGCGTGGCGGGACGGCCGGCTCACGTCAACGGGATGTGCACGTCCGTCATTTGTCGGCCCAATGACGGTGCCCGTCAGGCTACTGCCGGAGGGATACCTCATCCCTCCGGCAGTAGCGCGGCCCGCGCCGACTGTCATGACGCCAGACAACCCGATCGAATCGAGGCCCCCCCGTGCATCAAGCCCTTCAGCGACGTCCGAATCGATATGGGAGAAAGCGGTAATCCACAGCCGTACCAGCAAGTCGATCACGTAGTAATCAACTCGGGCGGGAAGGTCATTGGAGGCGACGGAAAGCCCATTAAGGGCTCAGTCAAGGACGATCCTCGCGCCGCGCACATACCTGTGAACGAGTGGGTTAAGTGGAAAGCCGCCCAGCATGCCCTAGCCGTCATGGGTGAGTGCGAGTGATCTGAAACCTTCCCCCGGTACAGCAATTGCAATCACCGCACCGGGGGAGTTGCTTAAGCAGCCAACAACGGGTTACTGACCTTCAAAGCGTGATGCCGCGCCATTGTCGGGCGGGTGCGAGGCCAGTGCCGGTTCCGGTGAGGCAGCCGTCGAGAGCGTCGTGGCGGTACTGGAGCCGGCGTGGGTCGGGTCGGGCGGCGGTGATCAGGTCGTCGGGGTCGGCAAATGCCCGGTTGGCGGTGGTGGTGCGTCGCAGTAATGGACCAGATGCCCTTGACCGGGTTGAGTAGTTGTTTCTAGCTGAGAGGGAAATGGGTTCGGCTATGCGCCTTTCAGGTGTTGAGCAGTCTTTGTGGGATTGTTGGGGATTTGTCACCGCTCGATGTCGTGAGGTTGCAGGCCTGGCCGAGAGCCGTGGAAGTCGTTGGCGTGGTCGACGGCCCATTGGGCGTAGGTATGTGCTGGCGCGCCGGTGATTTTTTCGACGATGGCGGAGGTCAGGGCCGGGACGCCGTTGGCGGCGGCCCACTGACTCACGATCGCCTCGGCCACGAGCGGATGCATTGTTCTGCCGACTTCCGCGCGAGCCTGCTTGTCGGAGATGTGTTCAATCCGGATGGGGCGGTCGATGGCCTTGCCGATGTGCTCGACCTGGCGTTGCAGGGTCAGGGACTCGGCCCCGTAGATGGTGTAGGTCTGGTGCGAGTGGCCCGGTTCGGTCAGAGCGGTGACCGCAAGCGCCGCGATGTCCTTCTCGTGTACCGGCGCCGACTGCGCGAGCGGATAGGGAAGACGGACAACGTTGTCGGTGCGGATTGATTCGGCCCACCAGGTGCGGGTGTTGGTGGCGAATGTCCCCGGCCTGAGGAACGTCCAGTCCATACCGGACCGTTGGATGGCCTGCTCGATCGTGCGATTCAGGCGGGGGACCGGGTGGTCGGCATCGGGGTCCAGGACCGACACCGACGAAAGCAGAACCACCTGCCGGATCCCCGCGGCTGCGGCCGTCTCGGCGACCTTCTCGATGTCGTAGGGCTGCTGGGGGTTGAGCATTCCGTAGAGGAACACCTTGTCGGCACCGTCCAGCGCTGCGGGCAGCGTCTCGGGGCGCTCCAGGTCGGCGGCGACAGCTTCCAACCCGGGCGTCCGGCCTGCGGCTGGGGTTCTGCTGACTGCTCTGACGTGTTCGCCGGCGGCCAGCAGGCCGTCAGTCACGTGTCGGCCCACGTTTCCGCGAGCGCCGAAGACAACTACCACCATGACGGGATCTCCTGTTGTTTGTAGATATGAATTGCCGCATAACGTGTGTGTTTCCAGTGGAAATCCACTTTCGGCACCGGTATGTCGACAGCGCGGGATGGCTGCCATTCAGGGCTGGATGTTCTCCAGGTCCTCCAGAAGGCGCGGGTGCTTCGGCTCCCAGCCGAGAGTCCGCCGGGTGTGGGCGCTGGACGAGGGCTGGTCGGTCGCGAAGATCGGGCCGAGAGGGCCGTAGGTCTCCGATGGCACCGACTCGACCGGCAGGCCAAGACGTCGGCCGATGACCGCAGCGATGTCACGCACCCTGTCTCCCTCATCGTTCACGGCATGCCAGGCGGTACCGGCTTCCGCCTGCTCCAGGGCGAGCCGGAAGAGGACTGCCGCGTCGAGCGCGTGCACGGCCGGCCAACGCTGTGCGCCGTCGCCCGGGTAGCCGGACACTCCGGTCTGGCGTGCGATGTGGGTCAGCAAACCGGCGAACCCGCCCGCGCCCTGGTTGTGAACCGTGCGCGGCAAACGTACGCCCGTGCTCCGGACCCCGCGCGAGGCCAAGTCCAGGACCGCCGTGACCGCGCGACCGCGACCACCGACCGGCCCGTCGGTCGACACGGGGTCGGCCTCGGTGGAGGCGCGGCCCGTCACATCGGGCGTACCCGAGACGGTGACGAAGGGGCGGTCGCTGCCGACGAGTTCCTCGCCGAGGGCCGCGAGGGCGGCACTTTCCTCGGCGACCGCCTTTGCCAGGGCGTCGGGGCTGCTGAAGTCGTTGCCGAATGCCAGGTGGATCACCCCGTCGGCCTGAGCGACGCCGGCCCGAAGGATGTCCAGATCGGTGAGACCTCCCCGGAGCGGCTCGGCGCCGGCCGCCTCGGCGGCCAGTGCGGACGCGTCGGAGCGGGCCAGGGCGAGGACGGTGTGGTCGTTGCCGAGCAGTTCGGCGACGACGGCGGAACCGATCAGACCGGTACCACCGGTGACAAAGACGCGCATGGAACTCTCCCGGAAGTGATGGGACTCTTGTCCCGTCACTCTAGCAGGGTGACGGGACAAGAGTCCCATCACGTATGATGGGCCCATGGGTAGGTGGGAACCAGGGGCGCGCGAACGTCTCGTCGTGGCTGCCGTCGACCTGTTCACCGAGCAGGGGTACGACGCCACGACGGTCGCGCAGATCGCCGAGCGTGCCGGAGTAACCAAAAGCACCTTCTTCCGGCACTTCCCCGATAAGCGCGAGCTGCTGGTGGCCGGGCAGGAGACGCTGAGCCGGCTGCTGACCGAGGGGGTCGCCGAGGCGCCCGGTAACGCCAGCCCGCTCGAGGCGGTCGCTGCCGGCCTCGAGCGCGCATCGAGCGCGATGGGCCCCGCGAGTCGGGAACTCGCCCCTCGCCTGAAGGCGGCCGTTGCCGCCAGCACCGAACTTCAAGAGCGTGACGCCCTCAAGAGCGTCAGCCTCGCGGCCGCGGTGACAACCGCCCTGGTCGCCCGCGGTGTGCCCGATCCGACTGCGGCTCTCGCGAGTGAGCTGGGCCTCCTCGCCTTCAAACGGGGCTTCGCCGAATGGTCCGAGGGCGACCGTGATGCCAAGGACGAGCTCGCCGGGTACATCCTGGCGGCCCTGGACGAGCTGCGTGCGGCGAGCGCATCGCTGGGCTGACCGGACAACCTCACCCGCTCATCGGCTGCTTGCGCATCTACCTATCACTCGTCACCGTGGCCGAAATCCACGGAAAGTGACTTGCCAACACCCTGCCGACCTCGCCGCTGCCTCAGACTCAGAGGGCCGGTATGTGGGTGCATATTCGTATTGCCTTGTCGGCTGGGGTAGGCAGGCTGGTCCGGGGGTCGCCGGGCGGCTACGGCCGCGGCCGGGCGAACAATCCCTGCTCGGTTTCGACCAGGATGCCGCGCTCGGTCAGTCGCTTGCGTTGCAGGCGGGTGTTGTTGATGTTGTTGGGCGCGATCTCCATGTCCATCGCCTCGCACACCTGCCGTGCCCGCAGCGGAGCGTCAGCCGCAGCATGCACCGCCATGATCTGCTGGTAGGCCGGATGGTCCGGCAGCTTCGTGGCCGTCGGAGTCGGCGTCGGCGGATCGGGCAGCGCGAGCAGGGTCTTGCGGGTGATCCGGAGCTCCTCGGCTCCCCGGTCGAACTCCTCAACCTGCGCCGTCAGTTCCGCGATGCGTCCCCGGGTCGCTTCGGCCTGCTGCGCGGCGATCTCAGGCTCCCGCTCCTCCAGATGCGCCAGAACCGCCCCCAGGGTGAGCTCGCCGTCGCTCATGCGCCGCGCCAGGTCGGGGTGGAGGTCGCGGTCAGTATCCGGATCCGGGCCATCCGGTCGCTTATGGCCGAGTACACCCTCGACTCGGCCGAAGCGGGCCGGTGCTCGTAGTCACGTACGAGCCTGCGGTGCAGCATCATGATCCCGTTCACCTGCTCCACTGGTCTGGGAGTCCAGTACGCAGGCGGATGGTTCCCGGTTGCGGCCCTCGGCCTCGCGGAGGAGACGCCGCAGCAGCCCGGTGAGCTGCTCGAAGATTCCGTCTTGCTGCCACTTGGTGAAGTAGCCGTAGACCGTGGCCCACGGGGCGAAGTCGTGGGGCAAGGAGCGCCAAGGGGTCCCGGTGCGGTCCACGTACAGGATCGCGTTCATGATCTGCCGCAGGTTGTGTTCGGGCGAGCGGCCGATGTGCAGGGCGTCACGGCGGCGCCGGGTCCGCCAGGCGGTGAGGGTGGGTTCGATCAGCTCCCAGCGCTCGTCGGACAGATCGCTGGGGTAGCCGTTGCGCGGGGTCATGTTTTCGATGTACCGCGCGGCGAGCGGCCCGGCCAGGGGGGGCAAAGGTCGAGGAGCATGGTCGAGTTGGGATGAGACAGGAGGTGCCGGAACGAAACATCCCTCTTCCGGCACACTGCAATCCAGTTGCCCACCGGCCCCTCCCACCTCACCACGCCAGGGCCACCAAATCGCAACGCATCGGCGTGAAACAGTGCCAAACACTCAGTTACCGGCAGGAGCCTCGGTTCGAACTTGCCCTCGCCTGGGAGCGACCGTGGTGTTGGGCCGTCGCTGCGATCTGTCGCGGGTTGTGGAGAACTTCTGGAGGGGCGTGAGGGGCCGGAAGCCCTGCCGGAACCGCCCGAACGTGCCTACCCGGATCGCCGCGGCGCGCAAGGCCGTTCACGAACTGGAGGAGTGTCTCGCGCACCGCAGCGCGCCCTATTCGACCGGCGCCGAGTAGACTGCGGTCCCCATGCCGGGGCACACGTAATTCGACAGCTGTGTAGAAGCTTCGGGTCGACGAGAGGCAGGCAGGCATGGAGATCTCCGGCATTTTCACCGCGATCGTCATCGGCATTGTGATCGGCGTGTTGGGCCGCCTGGTCATCCCTGGCCGACAGCGCATCGGTATCTGGTGGACGATCCTGGTCGGTATCGCCGCCGCACTCATCGGCACGGGCATTGCCGGTGTCTTTGATGTTGCCGACACCAAGGGCATCGACTGGATCGAGCTGGCCATCCAGATCGGCCTCGCCGCCCTCGGTGTCGGGGGAGTGGAGCGCTTGAAGGGGCGTCGCTGAGCCCGAGGCAGTCGCTGAATCCGGCGGCGTCTTGCTCCATGTCGCCGGATGCGTCGCGCCGCTGATTCTGCTGGCGGGCCGGTCCTTGCACCGCACGATGTGGACCGCATAGGAGTCGGCGGACGACCCGCCGCCCAGCCGTCCGGAACGGGCGACGCGCTCCCCGGAACAGCGTCAGCAGAGGCACGCTCAGGGCCGCGACGTGGCTGATGTGTTCATGGCGTGCCCCCGATCCGGGGGTGAGTGTGGCGGGTCAGGCGGCCGGTGGCACGCGAACGGCTGCGCTGCCGTCCGCGTCCGCGATCGAAGACCTCACTCGCGTTCGATTCGGCCCGCGTCGGCGTCCACCGCAAGGGTGGCACCACGCGTGTACCCGACGGACGAGGGCATCGGGGGCAGCACGGCAGGGACACGGAACCCGCTGCAGCTTCGCCGTAACCCCGGGATGCGCCCCGGACATTCCGCCGATGCAGGAAGGAACGCGCATGCACCTTGAGAGTCAGTACCGACCGTCGGCCGCGCTGGAAGCCATGACGCTCTTGCGCGGTGCCCTGCAAAACGGATACGCCCCTGCCTCTGAGGCCCAACTAGGTCAGGCCGTCCATCGCTTGAGGCAGCAGCTGGGCGAAGACGCCGCAGCCCGCTGCGCTTTGCTGTGGGCGATGACCCATGCCGCGGAACTGAGCGTGGGTGTAGCGGCGAAGGCCTACGACCTGGCCCCCGACGCCGTACTGGATCACCTGACCCTCGGCCTGCAGCGTGTGGACCACATGAGATGACAGGCCCGCGCGACTCTGCCCCGAGCGCTGGGGAGTGCCGGTCACCTGGTGAACAACCGACCAGGGGCCTGCACGAGGAAGTCGACCCGGACTCGAGCACCGGGCGGCGCGCGCAGCCGGGAAGTTGAGGTGGGCACGAGCACGCGGGTGGCGACTTCCGCAAGGCGAAGTGCTGGTGGGGGAGTCCACGCCGTCCTCGTCGGCGGGAGGTCTGCTGGCAATCTGTGCCTGCCTGCCTGCCTGCCTGCCTGCCGAAGCTCCCGCCTCCCGCTCCCCCCTCGCTCCCCGGCGGAGCGGATCAGCTTTTAGGTCGCGCCTGCTCCGGTGGGACGGTCGCAGCGAGGGCGTACAGATCGGCGAAGGCTTGGAGGAGGTGTGCGTCCAAGCTCTGCGAGGGGTCGTCGATCCAGGCTTGGGCGGCGTGGTGGAAGGTGGCCCAGCCGGTCTGTGCGGCCAGGCTTGCCAGCCGGTCGGGGATATCGCGCTGACGTAGCGCCTCCGCCAGGGCTTCGGTGAGGGCTGCGGCCTTGGCCAAGTCACGTTCTCGGAGGGCTGGCGTCTTGGCGATGAGCGCCAGTCGCGGCTCGGAGAGCGGGCGGTTGTCCTCAAGGATCCGTCCGGCTTTCCGGAAGGCGCACAGCAGAATGCCCAGTGGCTGCAGGCCACCACGACAGCCTGCGCCGCGGCGCAGAGGCCGCTGACGGCGTCCTGCACATGGCCTACGGCGGGGACTTCTCCGACCTCGACGACATGACGAGGCGCGACCGGACCGCGATCGAGGCTCTCGGCCAGCCGTTGGAACACTCGGGCAAGCCGCTCGTCATCACCTCGGGCACGCTGGTCATGCCCGCCGGCCGGGAGACCACCGAGAACGACGAACCCGACGCGACCGGGATCGCCGCCTTCCGCATCGCGAGCGAGCCTGTCTGGACTTCGCCGCCCGGGGAGTACGCGCGAGCGTGGCCCGTCTCGCTCCTACTGTCCACGGCCCCGAAGACCACGGCTTCATCCCCATGCTCATCGCCACCGCACGAAAGACCGGCGTCTCGGCCTACGTCGGCGACGGCACCAACCGGTGGCCCGCAGTGCACCGGCTCGACGCCGCGGTCCTGTTCCGCCTGGCACTGGAGAAGGCTCCTGCGGGCAGCGTGCTGCACGGAGCAGCCGAGAGGGGCGTCACCATTCCGGGACGGTGGGCATGCGTCCATCCCGCCCGGTCGTCGTGGCGGGGGCGCTGCAACCCCCGCAGGTAAGATCCACTTCTGCTGATCGGCTTGCCTGCCTTGCCCGTTGCCGCCGCCTGCCGGATATCCCCTGACCGCCTCACAAAGGCAGCGAGGACGACTCCGTTTCCGTCGTCGCGGCTTCCGTCTCCGCTTCTGTGGGGCCGTCGTCACCGGTCTGCTGTCGCGTCATGAAGTACCGCCCGGAGCGCGGTGGGAGCGGTAGACCAGCGAGGCGGCGGTGAGGTCGGCGACGGCGCTGCCGACCGCCTTGAACACGGTGATCTCCTCCTGCGAGGTCCGGCCGGGGTGGCCGCCCGCGCACAGTTCGGGCAGGGTGGCCGCGAGGTCGTCCGGGCTGAGGAGACCGGCCTCGATGGGCTGGGTGAGATCCCCGGATTCGTTCACGGCCTGTGGTGTGTCGATGAAGAGGGTGCCGCGCCGGATGCATGCGTCGTCGGACTCCCGCATGGTGGGCCGGAAGCTGCCGATGAGGTCGAGGTGTGCGCCAGGGGTGAGCCACTCGCCCTGGATGACGGGTTCGGTGGCGAGGGTGGCGCACGTGATGATGTCGGCTTCCGCCGTGGCGGACGCCAGATCGGTGACGAGGCGCGCGTCCAGCCCCTGGTCCCGGAGCGTGTCGACCGCGCGCCGGGCGTTGGCGGTGGTCCGAGCGTGGACGAGCACGGTACGGAGGTCGAAGACGCTGCGGTAGGCCTCGACCGCGAGACTGCCCACGTGCCCGACCCCGACGACGAGCAGGGTGGCGCTCTCCGGGCGGGCGAGGTACGAGGCGGCGAGTACCGAGGTGCCGATGGTGCGTCGGCGGGTCAGTTCGTTGCCGTCGATCACGGCCAGGTGCTCGCCGGTGACCGCGCTGGCCAGGACGTACGCCGATGACAGGGCCGGTTTTCCCCGGGCCGCGTTCGCGGGGAAGACGTTGACGAGCTTCACGCCGACGAACTCGCCGCGCGACCAGGCGGGCATGAGCAGCAGCGTGGCGTCGGCGTCGGGGTCGACGGTGTGGTGGTGGCGGTCGGGGCTGTGGGCGCCGCGCACGAATCCCTCGCGGAGCGCGGGCAGGAGTTCGCCGAAAGGCAGGGCCTTGATGGTCTGTTCAGCGTCGAGTTGCAGCACGGTTCTCTCTCGGTCGGTATCGGCGGGTCGTGGACGGGGGCCTTGGCGGGGCGTCGGGGGTCGGGGGGTCGGTCAGGAGTCGAGGGTCACGTCGGACACGGGCATAGCCTGGCAGGTCAGGCACTGGTCGTCGGCCAAGCCATCGGGTGTGGTGACGAGATGGGCGACCTGGCCCTCCAGTACGGTGACGGTGCAGCTCTCGCACTGGCCCAGACGGCAGCCGCCGGGAAGCGGAATGCCCTCCCGCTCCGCCAGTTGAAGCAGCGTGCCGTCCTCCTTGCGCCATGTGAGCTGACGGTTGGAACGGGAGAAACCGACGGTGGCCCGCGCGTTGTCGGGGATGGCGGCGGCGTGCACGGGGACGGGGGAGTAGCCGTGCTCCGCGAGTCGCTCCGAGTACATCTCCACGCGCCGGGTGGGCGTCGCGAACCCGGTGACCCGGCCCTCCTCCGAGAGCTGGGCGTACTTGCGGTGGACCGTGGTGAGAGGGACCCGGATGCCGCCGGAGTTCCTCGGCCGTGAGCCCCAGGGGTGCCAACTGGTGGTTCCAGCCGGCCTCGACGTCGCCGTCGAAGAAGTCGGCGCCCATACCCAGCCGTTGGGCGAGGTCGAAGACGATCTCGGTGTCGGAACGGGACTGGCCCACCGGGTCCACCATGCGCGGACGCAGCTGGACGTGCTCCTGCGCCCGCTCGCTGATCTCGAATCCCGCCTTGACCGCCTCGCGTTCCCAGGGACTGTTGACGGGCAGCACGATGTCCGCGAACTGGGAGGTGGGGTTGGAGAACAGATCGGGATGAACGTAGAAATCCAGGCTCCGCAAGGCCTCGGCCGTCCGGCGCGGATCCGGCTGCGAGAGCACGATGAGGCTTCGCGGCCCCAACCTGGGCCGTATGAACCCCGATGGTGGCTCGCGGTGGCTGGATTGGAGGTGGACCGCGATCTGGGCGGTCTGCTGGTGTGGCTCCGCGTGGTGAGGCACGGCTCGTAACGCCGGTATCCACCTGATCATGACGGGTGACAGGCAGTTCCTCGGTACGGGCCCTGAAAGCGATGCACATGGCGTAGCCGTCGACAGTATTGTCGACGGCTACGTACCCGGCGTGTGGTGTTCCGTTGCCTGCTTGGCTTTGGGCACACGGCCCAGCGTCGGCCGTAGGAGGGGTGTTTGGCGGGCGAGGAAGTCCCAGAGCTGGTCGGCGATGGGCCCGTGCGGTCGGTCGCGCCGACGAGCTGCCGAGAGTTCCTCGACCACACCGGGGAAGTGGCGTCCGGCGATGGGAAGCAGCCTCCCGTCACGCAACTCGGTCTCGATCATGAACCGCGGAACGTGTCCCCACGCCATGCCGTGCAAGATCAGTTCCTTCTTCATGAGGTGGTCCGGAACGGAGCTCCGGGGCGCGCCGTCGACCAGGAAATGACCTTGTTCGGAGGGATGCCGCGCCGAATCCCGGACCACGCATTGAGTGAACGTCTGCATCCGCTGCGGTGTGATCTCCGTGTCCGGAGGAAAGGGCAGGAATCCGGGCGCCACGACGGGCACCAGCGCGACGCGGCCGAGGTCGATCCACTCCATCCGCACGTCGCTTTTGGGGACGCGGTGCACGATGAGGTCGGCTTCGTCCTCCAGCAGTCGCTCCCAGGGGCCGGTGACCGACTCGAACTGCAGGTGCAGGCGTGTCTGCGGGCGCTGCGCGAAGAAGCGGCTGAGCATCTCCAGTACTGGTGGAAGTGGGCACAGGTCCCCGAGCACCACGCGCAGTTCGGCCTCTTCGCCCATCGCCAACTGTGAGGCGTAGGTCTGTAGTTCCTCGGCCTCGTGCAGCAAGAAGCGCACCTTGCGGTGAAAGGCGCGCCCCGCCTCGGTGAGCTGAACCCGATAGCCCGAGCGATCCAGCAGGTCCAGGCCCAGCCGGCGCTCCAGTTTGGCGACGGCTGCGAACACAGATGGGTGCGAGCGGTTCAGTCGCTCGGCGGCGGCTTGGAAACCGCCGTCGAGCACAACGGCGTTGAAGCACTGCAGTTCGTGGAGTGTGAAGTCCGACATCATTGTCCACGGAGCGTACAGAGTTCGTTCGATCTTTGTAATAGAACTCTGCCAGGTGGTGTTCATAGGCTGAGCGCATAGCCGCTAGAGCACTGGAGCTGACATGACCTCTCAGACCCACCCCACCATCACCACCGGCGATGGCGTCCGCATCGCCTATCGTTTCGACGGTGATGAGAACAAGCCGGTGCTGCTGCTCTCGAACTCCATAGGCACCGACCTCCACATGTGGGATGGCCAGGTGTCGGCGCTGACCGAGCGCTTCCGGCTGCTGCGCTACGACGCGCGCGGCCACGGCGCCTCCGATGTCCCCAGCGGCCCCTACTCCCTGGACCGGCTGGGGCGCGACGTGGTGGAGCTGCTGGATGCCCTGGGCCTGGAGCGGGTGCATGTGCTGGGCCTGTCTCTGGGCGGAATCGTCGCGCAGTGGATGGGGATCCACGTTCCGGAGCGTGTCGATCGCCTGGTGCTCTCCAACACCGCCGCCTCCCTCGGTCCGGCGAAGCAGTGGGATCAACCGATCGCCGAACTGTTGGAAGCCCCGGACATGCAGGTCACCGCGGAGCGGTTTCTGCACAACTGGTTCCCGGCCCGCATGCTGGAAGGCGACGACGAGGTCGTCGAGGGCTTTCGCCACACCCTGCTCGCCACGCGGCGCGAGGGCGTGGCCGGGAGCTGGGCCGCGGTGCGCGACTACGACATGCGCCGCACGGCCACGCTCATCCACAACCCCACACTGGTGATCGCGGGCGAGTACGACACCGTCACATCCGCCGAGCACGGCAAGGAGCTCGCCGCGATCGTCCCCGGCGCGCGGTTCACCCTCCTGCCCACGGTGCACATGGCTAACGTGGAAGGGCAGGCGGAGTTCCTGGACGCTGTGGTGGCCTTCCTCACCGAACAGTCCTGACGGCTGCTGCGTCCTGTCTGCACGCTCCCTTCCCGCTGCCCGTCCCGACCCACAGGCCCACACCTGGGGGGCTTTCAGCCAACACGTCGACTCTCAGCCACACCGCAGAACATAGGACAACCCTTCCTCCAGTGGGCGTGTCACACCTAGCAGGAAGAAATGCTTGAAGTGACACAAGGGGGAGATATGCGACTTAAGCGTGCCATGCTGTCCGTAGCTGGGGTGACTGCGCTGGCGGCCGGCTCCACAGTGGCCCTGACCTCACCAGCATCTGCGGCGGCGAACACCACCCCGCAGAAGGTTTGCGGAAGCAGCTACAAGACTGTCAACTCCGCACAGGTGGGTTCGCTGGGTACCGTCTACCTGACGTACAACGCCTCCAACGGCCGCAACTGCGTGGCCACCATCCGCAGCTCTCCCGGAAATGCCGTGGACACGGCGACGTGGATCTACGTCAGCGACACCGACCAGGGAGCGTCTGACTCCGGCAACTACACGTCCTACGCCG
The DNA here is from genome assembly GCF_055570235.1 of Streptomyces sp. NPDC031274. Taxonomy (NCBI): domain Bacteria; kingdom Bacillati; phylum Actinomycetota; class Actinomycetes; order Kitasatosporales; family Streptomycetaceae; genus Streptomyces; species Streptomyces sp. NPDC031274. Next base: position 227,951 of record NZ_JBVIHP010000017.1, read on the forward strand.
GGCCGGCCACCGTCTACGGCAAGGGTCACTGCGTCGACTGGGGCGGCAACATCAAGAACGTTTACGTGTCCGTCTACGGCTCCAACTGTGCCGCACTGAAGGAGAAGCGGGTCACTTCCATCCGCTGAGGCTTTAGGCCGCCACGCCCACTACGCATGACGGCGCAGTGCCGGGCGGCGAGGGGCTGAGGAAATCGGTCAGGCATGAACGGGAGCTCCTCGTTGAGTGCAACGGCGTGCTCCCTTTCGTGTGTCCCCTCGCCTGTCCCAGACGCCCGCGAAGAAGGGCGACCCGCCCGTGTACGCGGGCCAAGCAGGGGCGAAGACGAATGCTGCCCCGGCCCTCACCAGGTCATGGTCGAGGGACTCGGCTGCGGAAAGTGGACGGCGAAGGCCAAGCTGACCGTTCTCGCACCGACCCCCAAGTCGGTGAAAGGCAAGGCCATCTCAAAGACCGGCGTGAACGCACGCCGGCAGCCGGCGCGGTTCCTGCCTGCAAGTGACCGAACCGTCCGTTTGAACTCACCGCCTGCCGTGCTGGCGCCGGGCGCACGCGCCGGGGCCCGGACCACAGACCGGTTGGGCGCGCGGAGGTTCAGTCGTGGGGGACTTCCTCGACTACGGTTTCCGCGAAGCGCCATGAGCCCCGGTTTCCTGAGGCCTCTGCGCGCAGGCCGGATTCCCAGGCGATGCGGGCGGCCTGGTGATGGGAGAGGTCGGGGTAGTCCTCGGGGTGCACCTTGATGTAGCCGCGGCGGTCGGCGGGGTAAGTGTCCAGGGCTTGGCGGAGCCGCTGTTCCTGTGCGTGCTGTGGGGTGGAGTCGCGGGTGAAGGCCTTGTACGCCCTGCGCGTGCCGGTGGACGGCTCACCGGGGCCCCTGCGCTTCGCCGTCGCCGAGCCCCGCCAGGTCATCCAGCCGACGGAGCCGAGCGCGGCGAGGGCGAACGCGGATGATCCCAGGAGTTCGCCGGTGGCATCGGCCTGGCCCGGCGTGCGGGGGGCGAACTCGCCGTCGGGGTCCTCGATGACCGTGACCGTCTGACCGACGTCGTAGAGGTCGGATGCCGTCTTCATCTCGGGCCCGGACACCAAGGTGCCGTCCTGGCGCTGCAGCGTGTAGTGGTAGTCGCGGTTCTTGCGTCCCTGGCCCGGATCCCGTCGCTCCTTGGTGACCGTCGCCGAGACCTCCTCGCCCCGCTGCTGCAGTGTGAGGTCCTCACGGGCCATACCCGCGACGCCCACGGACATCACAGAGGCGCCCACGATGAACAGCGCCGCGTACGCACTGGCCTCACCTGCAGCACCCAGCCGCCGGATCAGCACGATGAGCAGCACTGCGTGCGCGATCCACAGGGGCACCTGGAGTCCGAGGCCGAAGTCGCCGGCGACGAGGTACATCCCGACGATCGCGGCGAGCGCGTAGCAGCCGACGGCGATCGCCGGCCACGTGCGGTGGCGCGCATAAGGCGCCCCCTCCGCGTGCTTCGTACGCTTCCCGCCTTCGCTCATGCCGCGACGCCCTCCTCGGTCGGTCCCTTTTCAGCCGGTCCGTCGTCGGTCGGCTCCTGCGCCGAGACGGACTTCATGATGCCGCCGAGCAGATCGAGGTACTCACTCCAGTGCTCCCTGTCCTGGGTCATGAAGAGGAACAGAGCCGAACCGGGGCCGGTGCTCAGGGGCACGCAGAACTGGACCTGCCGGATCGTCGTGGGGATGGGGTCGTCGAGGCCGAAGAGCACGCCGGGCAGCTCCAGCTCCTGGTCCCGGATGCAGAGGGCGGACGGGCCGTAGGGCAACATGATCAGGGCGACCTCGGCGTCCGGGTGCTGTTGGCGCCATTGGAGAGCCGTGCGCCTGGCCGAGCCCTGCCTGTCCTGGTCCCGGGGGCCGACGTCCGGTCTTTCGATGAGTACGGACAGCGTGCCCTGTGACAGCTCGCCGTCCGGCATGTGCAGGAGACAGGCCGACACATGCTCGGCGCCCGCCGCGATCGCGGTCTGCAGCGCGTACTCACCGGAGATGACGAGGCTGAACTTCTGCAGGGGGGTGGCGGCACCGGAGAAGAGCGGGTCGATGGCCTCCGCCATCCGCAGCATGCGCTCCTCGGGGTCCTCCAGCAGGTCGAACTGTGTGAAACCGAGTGGGAGGCGGAACCAGAGGTCGGGAACGTCCGTGGCGGGCCGGCCGTCCGCGGAGACGGCAGCCTCGTGCCGCGGGTCAGTGGTCGTCATCAGTCCGTCAACTCCCATGCGCCCAGGCCTATCGCACTGCCGATGGCGACGGCTCCGCCGAACTTGCCGCCGCCGGTTCCCGTCGCGACGTTCGCCACCCCCGTCCCCCAGGTCGCGGCGTCGTACTTGCCCGTGCTCGTCTCGTAGGCGTTGATCGCGGTCGGCGCCGTCCAGGCGAGCTGGGTGGCGGCCTGGACACCTTCCGTGGCGGTCAGCGCGGCGCCCCGGGAGACCCCGAGCTTCGCGGCAGCGGCCATGACGGGCTTGTCGATCACCTTGGCGACCGGGTCCGCCGCCTTCATCACGTTCTTCGCCGTGGTGCCCGCCGTCTTGATGCCGACCTTGGCGCCGGCGGCGACGCCACCGGCCCCACGCCCCGCCTTGAATCCGGCCATGACTCCCGCCTTCGCCGCGCCGACGCCGGGCACCATGCCCAGGGCATCACCGCCGAGCGTGAGCCAGTTACCGATCCGCTCACCGGTCGGTGGCCACAGGCCGTCCACGCCGTACGCCGACGCGTGCGCCAGGAGCGCCACCGCACTCAGGCCGATCGCCAGAGGTGCGAGCACCGGACAGAAGATGGCGATGACACCGATGACCGAGGCTGCCACGGTGATCCAGTCCGCGTGGCTTTGGATCCACTCGCCGATGTCGGCGAGTACGTCCGCCAGCTGGCCCGGCAGGTCCGCCAGTGCTTCTCCCAGGCTTTCCAACGCGTCCCCGAGCTTGTCCCACATGCCCGGCTCATTCGGGGCGATCTCCATTGCAGTCTTGAGGCGATCGGCTATGCCCTTGCCGTACTCCTGGTAGTTCTTCTTCAGCCTGCGGCCCTTGCGGCGGAGTTCGTCCAGTTCGAGATCCATGGAGTTCACGGCCCGATGTGCCTCTTGGACCTCTTCCTCGTGCTCCTTGGCGGCCTTGCCGTTCCCGCCGTTCCCGCCGTTCCCGCCGTTCCCGCCGCTCCCGCTGCCCTCGCGCTTTCCGGCGTCCTTCTTGCTGTCGGCGCGGTCGAGCTTGTCGGCCTTGGCGTGCGCATCGCTCAGCCGCTTGCTGATTATGGCCGCGTCGGCCTCCAGGTCGGCGGCGGCTTTCTGCTTGCGTTGCATGTGGTCGGCCCAGTCGGTCAGGGCGGAGGCGGCATCGCGGAACGAGTCGCGCGCTTCGTCCATCCTCGGGCGGAACTCGTCGTCGAACTTCTCCCGGAAGCTCTCCGCCGCCTTGCCCTTCCAGTCTCCGACTCCGGTTCCGTGCAGGACATGGCAGATCTCGGTGAGAGCCTTCGCCGTCTTGCCGACCTTGTCGGCCACGTCGTCCGCCACGGTGTGGTCACCGGGGCACGGCACAAATCCCAGGGCCGGGAAATCCTCGAGCAGTGCTTCAGCCATGGCTACTTGGCACTCCCCTTGGCGCCGGCCTTCCCGGGCGCTTCGGCGAGTTCGTCGTCCAGCTTCTCGAAGGACTCCTTGATTTTGAGGAGCGCCTCCGACGCCTTTCCGGAGAATTTCGTCAACTGCTTGATTCCGTACGACCACTCGTCGCCGAAGTCATCCATGCGCCGGGCGAGTTCCGGCACCCCCATCGCGTGTCCGCTGACGTTCTTCATGTCCCGGCCCGGCTGCTTCATCATGTGGGCGATGTGGTCGAGGTTGTGCCTCACCCGGTTCAGTACGGCGTAGTCGATCGACAAGTCACTCATCACGTTCCCCCGTTTGCACCTGCATGTATGCGCGCCGCTGTCACGTCGACTGCGTGGTCGACTGCGTGACCGAACGGCTTCCGCGCCTGCGAACGCCGTTCGGCAAGGACGGATCTGTTCGCCGTCGCCTCACGCGCAGCGGACTCGCGCCGACCGGCGGGCACACAATCGCCGCCACTCCGCCCGTTCGTCCCAGGCCGTGCCGTGCCGACACAGCCCACCAACCCGCGTATCCCTCACGCCCCGTGCGCGACTACGACACCGTTGTAGAACGAAGCTACCATCCCTCGACACTCAGGCGCCCAGGAGCGAGCTGCCGGGCTGCGCGCCAGGTCAGACACACCGTCAGGTTGATGGGGTCCGTACCGATGACGTGCGCCGCATCCCGGTGACCGACCCGGCCGGGCCGCAGGCTGGTCAGCTCGGACATCGCATCGGGGCGGGGGCTTGAGGCAGCGCCGGATGTCAGCGGGCCCGCCGCGCCCCGAGGACGAGGACCCCCTGTCGCGGGCAAGCCAGCTCTGCGCATGAAATCCCCGGGTCTCCGGTCCGGGCAAGCAGCGAGCAGGGGAGAGGGGGGGGGGGGGGGGGGGGGGGGGGGGGGGCCCCCCCCCCGCCCCTCCCCCCCCCCCCCCCCCGGGGTTTCCCCCCAACCCTCCCCCCCCCACCCACCCCC